>AWGX01000756.1 GCA_000495415.1 Smithella sp. ME-1
CCCGCCGATACTGCCCGAATCCGCTTCCACAGGACGGAATTTTAAACCGCAACGGCGGAAGATGTTATTATAAGCGATGAACATCTTCTCGTAGCTTTTCTCAGCTCCTTCTTCATCAATATCAAAGCTGTATGCATCTTTCATCCCGAATTCGCGGCAACGCATAACGCCGAAGCGCGGACGAACTTCGTCGCGGAATTTTGTCTGAATTTGATAAAGATTACGAGGCAACTGACGATAGGTTTTTATATCATTGCGCACCAGAGAAGTGATTACTTCCTCATGAGTCGGTCCCAGACAATATTCATGATCATGACGATCGCGAAATCTTAAAAGTTCTTTTCCGTAATGCTCCCAGCGTCCTGATTCCTGCCACAGTTCCGTGGGTTGGACCATGGGCATATGAACTTCCTGAGCACCGGCTTTGTTCATTTCTTCCCGGATAATTTGTTCCAGCTTGCGAATAACCCGGTAACCCAGCGGGAGGTACGAATATATGCCGCTGGTCAATTTTCTTATCATACCCGCTCTGATCATCAGTTGCTGGCTTATAACTTCAGCATCCGAAGGGACTTCCCTGCCGGTCGGCAAAAACATTTCTGAATAGCGCATTAATTGTTTTTCCTTTCCTTAATTATCAAACTTATTTCTTCAAGCAATACTTTAACAAAGTCTTCTTCTTTAACTTTTTTAAAGGCTTTTCCCTTTTTAAACATAATTCCCTGCTTTTTGCCGCCGGCGATGCCGATATCCGCATCGGCAGCTTCACCGGGTCCGTTTACGACACAGCCCATTAAGGCTACTTTCAGATAACTTTTTTCTCCGGCAAGAGCTTTCTCGATTTTACCGGTCAAATTCGGTACATCAATTTCACATCGTCCGCAAGTCGGACAGGAAACAATATCCGGCCCTATCTTTCTGATGTTCAATGCCCGTAAAATGCCATGGGCAACGGGAATCTCCCGAACAGGACTTCCGGTAACAGAAACTCTGATTGTATCACCAATACCTTCGTAAAGAAGTGTTCCTATTCCCAGCGCCGATTTTATAGCGGCATTAACCAATGATCCTGCTTCAGTTACTCCCAGATGCAGAGGATAGTCAGTCCTTGCGGAAATCGCGCGGTAGGCCTCTATCATGGTGGGAACATCCGACGATTTCAGTGATAATTTTATTTTTTCGAAGCCTTGATTCTCAAAAAGTTCAATATTCTGTAAAGCGCTTTCTACAAGGGCTTCCGCTGTCGCGCCTTCATATTTACGCAATAAATCTTTTTGCAGAGAACCGGAGTTAACACCGATACGAATCACGGTTTCCCGCTCTTTGGCAATTTTGATAATCTGACAAATTTTATCTTTAGCGATATTACCGGGGTTGATTCTGATGCCGGCTACCCCTTTTTTCATGGCATCTATCGCCAGCCGGTAATCAAAATGAATATCTGCTATCAGAGGTATTTTTATTCTCTCTTTTATTTGCGGCAGGGCTTCAACAGCATCTTTGTCAGGCAGGGCAACCCGGACAACTTCACATCCTGCTTTTTCCAGAGCTTTAATCTGCGCAACAGTGGCTTTAACATCACGCGTATCCGTATTAGTCATCGATTGGACAACAACCGGTGCATTTCCGCCTATTTGTACATAATCAAGATTTATTTTCTTTGTTTTTCTTCTTTTGACTGAGGATAAATGTTCCACAA
>AWGX01000757.1 GCA_000495415.1 Smithella sp. ME-1
AAAAAAAACTGGAAATATCAGGAGTCGGATATCGTGCCGAACTTAGCGGAAACAATATAAAATTTGTTTTAGGTTTTTCATCTCCGGTGGAATACAGTATTCCCAAAGGAATAGATATCAAGTTGGATAAACAAGTTAATATAGTTGTTTCCGGAATTGATAAACAGCTGGTTGGCAGGGTAGCAGCGGAAATCAGATCATT
>AWGX01000758.1 GCA_000495415.1 Smithella sp. ME-1
AAAATTAAAACGTGCTAAAATTAGGCCCATTGAGCTTAAATGTCAAGGCTCGATTACACAAGAAAATTTTCTTAGGAAACAGATAAAAAGAATTGTCAAGCAAATTATGATAATGCTGCAAAAAAGAATAATTTTAGCAAAGGCGGTTTTTAATGAATAAAATTCTTATTCTTTTCGCCCATCCGCGTTTTGAAAAATCCAAAACGAATCGTGCTCTGCTTAAAAATGTCGGCCGGATCGAAGGTGTCACCGTCAACGATTTGTACGAGCAATATCCTGATTTCAATATCGCTACCGATCGTGAAAAAATGTTGCTGATGGCTCATCAGATTATTATCTGGCATCACCCTTTTTACATGTATAGCGCGCCGGCTCTGCTCACGCAGTGGATTGATCTGGTGCTGGAACACGGATGGGCGCACGGCCGGGGCGGCGACAATCTCAATAATAAAATTATCTTTAATGTTATAACTTCCGGTGGAACCAGGGAAGTATACGCGGCTGGCGGTTTTAATCGTTTTACCATCAGGGAGTTTCTCGTTCCATTTGAACAGACGGCGACTCTTTGTAAGATGATTTACCTGCCTCCTTTTGCCGTTCAGGGGACGTATTTGCTGACCGCGGAAGCACTTCAATTTCATGTAAAAATGTATCACACGCTTTTAGAGCAATTGGTCAAAGGTGATTTCGATATTGAGAAACTCAAAAAAGTTGAGTTCCTGAATGACTGGATTGTCAAGGAGACGGAGGGGCAGAAACCATGATCAGCACTTTTCTGACTGATGCCCTGATATATCTGGCTGCTGCTATAGTCTTCGTTCCGATAGCTAAAAAACTGGGTATGGGTTCGGTGCTCGGTTATCTGTTGGGCGGTATAATCATCGGTCCATTCTTTTTGGGCTTTGTCGGTCAGGAAGGGAAAGATATTATGCATTTCGCCGAATTCGGCGTCGTGATGATGCTTTTTCTCATCGGATTGGAGCTGGAGCCATCGCATTTCTGGCGGATGCGCAATTTAATACTGGGAACAGGTTCGCTGCAATTGTGCACGACAACGATATTAATATTCACGCTTTTATTATTCTTTGGATTCACCTGGCGGGCCGCGCTGGCCAGCGGTCTGGCGATAGCTATGTCTTCAACAGCTATAGTCATGCAAACTCTCAGAGAAAAGGGATTAACAAAAACGGAATCGGGGAAAAGTTCTTTCGCGGTACTGCTTTTTCAGGATATTTCTGTTATTCCCATTCTGGCGCTTCTGCCCCTTCTGGCATTGTCAGGTTCGCATGCGCAAACAAATGAACATGCCACCATACTTTCCAATATGCCCGGCTGGGCTCAGACGCTTCTGTTACTGGTTGTAGCCAATGTGGTTGTACTCGCCGGACGTTTTGCTATTGTTCCTTTTTTAAGATTTATCGCCAGTATTCATCTGCGCGAATTGTTCACGGCATCCGCGCTTCTCATTATCATCGGCACAGCTTCTCTCATGATGCTGGTTGGTCTTAGCCCCGCTCTGGGAACGTTTCTGGCCGGTGTTGTTCTGGCCAATAGTGAATTCAGACATGAACTGGAAAGTGATATTGAACCTTTTAAAGGTATTTTGCTTGGGTTGTTTTTTATTGCCGTTGGTGCGTCCATTAACTTCAGTTTGATTATCAGCAATCCTTGGACGATAATCGCTTTGGTTTGTTCAATCATTGTAATCAAAGCAGCGGTGCTATTTGCCTGCGGATCGTTAATCCGACTTAGCTTTGATCAAAATTTGTTGTTTACTTTAGGATTGGCACAGGTGGGGGAGTTTGCCTTTGTTCTTTTTTCTTTTATTAACCAACTTAATATTTTGTCTGCCCGATGGACAGACATGATGATGGGCGTAACGGCGATTACCATGACTGTGACGCCACTATTGCTTTTGATTAATGAGCGATTAATTCTTCCTTATTTCGGCACTAAGGAAAAAGAAGAAAAGGAAGCTGATACGATTGATGAAAGCAATCTTGTTATTATAGCCGGTTTCGGCCATTTCGGCAGTACGCTGGGCAGGTTTCTGAGGGCCAACGGCATCAAGGCTACTATTTTGGATAATGACTCCGACAGGGTTGATCTGCTGAGAAAAATGGGATTTAAAGTCTTTTACGGCGATGCCACTCGTATCGATATTTTGAAATCGGCCGGAGCTAGTGACGCAAAAATTCTCATCGCGGCCATTGATTCACCGGATATTAATTTCGATCTGGTAGAAAAGACAAAAAAAATATTTCCTAATTTAACAGTGATGGTTCGCGCCAAAAGCCGTCTGGATGCTTATGGGCTGCTTGATATGGGCATAAAAGATGTTTATAGAGAATCTCTGGATACATCCGTACGACTGGGCGTTGATGTTTTGGTTAAGCTTGGCTTCCGTAAATACAGTGCCGTGCGCGCCAGTCAGAATTTTATCAAATATGACGAAGCGTCTTTGCGGGAACTTGCCCGTCACCGTCATGATCAGAGCGATTATATCTTCACTACGCGCGAACAGATTCAAATACAGGAACAAATGTTGAATAAGGATAGGGAAGTAAATCCGAATATCAACGATCATGCCTGGGACAGCGATTTGTTTGAAGAGAAATCAAATACCGGGAAAAATTAAAAAATAAATATGAGCAGACCTTATCATTTATTTAAATATAACCGCAGAGACGACGATGAGTTTACCGTTATTGCCCATCGCGGGGCATCGGCTTATTATCCCGAGAATACTATCCCCTCGTTTAAGGCCGCAATCGAAATGGGTGCGGATATGGTGGAATTGGATGTTCAGCTTACATCGGATAAAGAAGTTGTTGTTTTTCACGATGAAAAAATATCGCGCTGTACTGATGGCAGGGGAAAGGTTGCCGATTATACACTTGCTGCGTTGAAGAAGCTGGACGCAGGTAGTTGGTTTGATAAAGAATTTAAAAACACAAAGATACCGACGCTGGCTGAAGTTTTGGCTTTTTGCAAAGGTAAAATTGCGGTAAATATTGAAATCAAGACCGAAGCTGTCAGCAAAATGTTCTTTGGCGGCATTGAAGAAAAATGTCTGAAAATTGTTGAGCAAAGCGGCATGAATGAGCATGTTGTTTTTTCCAGTTTTGATCCGCGTGCAATTATGCACTTAAAGCAAATAGACAACACTGCGGCAGTAGCCGTTTTGTTTGAAAAAAAACACTATGGTTCTAAATTACCTTCGGATATAATGGAGTCACTGGGAGCCGAAGCTTTTAATTGTTCCGGCTCTTATTTTAAAAAGAAGTGGCTTTCAGATGTTAGATTAAATAATATTCCTGTCAATATTTATACTGTCAATGACGCAAGGAATATGAAACGATTTGTTAATATGGGTGTCAGCGGGATTTTTACCAATAATCCGGACATATTAAAAAGAGTGGTGACAGATATAAAACAGGGTCAAAAAAACGAAGGGCGGAAACAATGAATATATCGGTCTCCTTGGTTAATCTTATAGAAGTTGCCCTTGATACACTGACAAAAACCACTAAAACGGACATACGTCTGCATGGCGTGGAAAATGTTCCCGCTCAGCCGGTACTTTATGTTATTAATCACTTTACGCGCATGGAAACAATCTTGATGCCGTATGTGATCAAGAAGAACATAAAAAGATATCCGATCTCTCTGGCACATCATTCCTTTTTTAGCGGTGAACTTGGCAATTTTATGAATAAGGTGGGCGCAGTTTCCACTACCGACCCCAACAGAGACAAAATATTTATCAATGCACTTCTTACAGACAGTTATCCGGTCATTATTTTTCCCGAAGGCCAGATGATCAAGGACAAAAAGATTATCGAGAAAGGCAAATACCTGGTTTACAACGCGGGCATCAGAAGGCCGCCTCATTCCGGGGCCGCGCAAATAGCTTTGCGGACGGAGTTTGTTCGCGAAAAATTAAGGAAATTCCGCGCCGGCGGCGATAGTTCATCCGTTGACCGAATGGCGGCTCATTTCGGCTTTGATTCTGCGGAAACAAATAAAATTATAAGTAAAGAGACTTACATTGTGCCGGTAAACATAACCTATTATCCTGTCCGCGCTCAGGAGAACATCCTGAGCAAACTGGCCGGCCGGTTTGTCAAGAATATATCAACACATCTTCAGGAGGAGCTGGAAGTTGAAGGTCCGATGGTTTTGGGCAAGGTGGATATTGATATTAATTTCGGCAAACCCATGTCCGCGAAAAACTACATAGCTTCCAATAAAAAACTAAGCAAGTTGCTGAGAGATGATAATCCTTATCTGGATGCCGGAGAATTCAAGAAAATAGATTCGTTCAAAAAAACATGTGTCAGTATGATGCATGACTACATGAATGCCATATACGGTATGACGGCGGTTAATCATGATCATCTGATGTCTTATATATTGACCAAATACCGGAACAGCTTTAGCGAGGATGATTTCAAAAACCGTATTTTTCTGGCCATCCAATACCTGCGTAAAATCAGAGTAACCAATTGCCACACTTCACTTTATAGAAAACAATTTTATCTTCTAAACGATGATTATCATGAGAAGTATGAAAGTTTTATAAAAGAAAGTATCTACAGCGACTATATTAAACTGGATAATGGAATAATTACAAAGAACAAAGAACGATTCAGCAGAAAATCCGATTTCCATACGATAAGAAGAGACAATATTATTGAAGTTCTCAGGCATGAGATAGAGCCTCTTCGTGATTTAACCAGAGCTATAGACAGGCTGATGTTTCTCCCTGCTTTCTTCGTCCGGTGGAAGATAAAAAATCACTTTATCCAGCTGGAAACGGATCTTTTTGAACAGGATTATCAAAAATATTTTATTAAAGCAGAGAGTAAACCAAGGAATATCGGAAAACCTTTTTTCCTGAAACGTTTTTTCGGCAGAAAGGGAGTTATACTGGTTCACGGGTATATGGCTGCGCCGGAAGAAATCAGACCGCTGGCGGATTATCTATATAAGAATGGATACAATGTTTATGGCGTCCGCTTGCGTGGGCACGGTACGGCGCCTGAGGATCTTGCCATCCGCAAATGGGATAAATGGTATAGCTCCGCAAGTCGCGCATACATTATTATGAAGAACAGCGTTAAAAAGTTCTCCATTTGTGGTTTTTCCATGGGCGGCGGGATCGCTCTGATGCAGGCGGCCAATAAACCGGGTAAATTTGCGGGAGTGATAGCCATCAATGCTCCTCTCAAACTGAAGAGTGTTGCCTCCAAATTTGCCCCCATTGTTAACTTGTGGAATAAGTTGCTTTCAAAAATTCATGTAGATAAAGTTAAGATGGAATTTGTGGAGAACACACCGGAAAATCCTGAAATAAACTATGTCCGCAATCCGGTGAGCGGGAGCAACGAACTGGAAAAGCTGATGAAACAAGTCGAAGATCAGCTGAAAGATGTGAAATGTCCTGCTCTTATCATACAAGGCTCGGATGATCCCGTAGTGAATCCGGTGAGCGGATTGGGAATTTTTGAAAAGCTCGGCACAAAGGATAAACAGCTTCTCAGAATTTATGCCAAACATCACGGCATATTGCGGGGGGAGGGAGCGGACAAGCTCAATGCGATGGTGTTGATGTTCCTTGAAAAAGTATCATCAGGTAACTGATTTGAAATCTTTGCAAAATTACTCTATTCGTCATTCCCGCGTAGAGACTGTGTC
>AWGX01000759.1 GCA_000495415.1 Smithella sp. ME-1
CCTTGGCAAGCCGCTCGGGCTGATTGACTTCCCAATCCTTTTGCGGTGCTAGACGAATACGGGCGCCGTTGGCGCCACCGCGCTTATCAGAACCTCGGAACGTGGACGCCGACGCCCATGCGGTCGAAACCAGTTGCGAAACCGATAAACCTGAAGCCAGGATCTTGCCCTTGAGCGAGGCAATGTCCTTCGCGTTGATCAATTTGTGATTGACCGCAGGAATGGGGTCTTGCCAGATCAGGTCTTCCTTCGGAACCTCCGGACCGAGATAGCGGGCCTTTGGCCCCATATCGCGGTGGGTCAGTTTGAACCAGGCACGGGCAAAGGCATCGGCAAATGCTTTCGGGTCTTGATGAAAACGGCGCGCGATCGGCTCGTAAATCGGG
>AWGX01000760.1 GCA_000495415.1 Smithella sp. ME-1
AACCCCGTGTTCGCTGAAAAAGGAGGAACAATCATCACCGCTGCAAGCCCCGATAGAAGCAAGGCTTCGCACGGGGCAAGCAGCGGGGCTTTCTAACGGGGTAAATATCACTTTGGAGTAAACCATGAAACCGGAAATATTTTTAGAATATCTCGATGGCTTCAAAAAAGCATATCCGGAAAAATTTGTTTCGGAAGATGAAATATTCAGCCACATTCGTCGTGGAGATCACATATTTGTTGCGTCTGGTTGCGGCGAGCCTCAATATCTTGTTCAGGCTATGA
>AWGX01000761.1 GCA_000495415.1 Smithella sp. ME-1
ATTCCAATATGACGAAGTTACTGCCAGCCTGTATAGACGCAAGTTCCAACAAGGTAGATTGCTCACTTAATAGCATTGCGATCTGCGCGGACAAATATCGAATCATTAATCGCTAATTTATTATTGCTGTTAAATACTCTACCGGGCTTGTTACCCCTTATCTGGGCTTCCTCTGCTTTTACCCATTCTGTGTTACGTTTGAATTTAACAATCTCTTTCGATTTAATCAGGCTCTCCAGCATAAAATCATCGATGCAATCATAATGGTTATCGTTACGAACAACTAACATATTCTCACCTCCTCGCACTTTCAGAAATTACATTCTTTGTATGATGACTAACATCATACAGAATGTTAATTATTTTCTTCGTCCATTTTAGCCGCGGCTTCAGTCGTGGACACTGTTTTGCTCATAAAAAACAGCCTGATAATGCCCCAGGCAATTAAAAAGAAAACAAACATGGCCAATAAGGTGGTCCATTCAAAAATACCGCTTTCAACCTTCGAGGCATGGAAGACATTGAGAAACGGCCCGGCAAATGGATAACTGACAATGTAAATGAAACTGCTAAAACCAGCTGAAGGGTTGGCAGCAAGCAGCTTTAAACCAAATCGAAACGCCAATATAACTTCAATGAGACCAAGAATATACCAGACAACTTGGGTGCCGCGGTATAAAGGCTTGGTAGTTGCTGAACTGTATGATGAGTCCATATATTTTCCTCTCGATCTTTTAATTTGTTGAACATCTGTTACAACTCTATACGCTTCTTAGAGTGGACCTTCATTCGCATAAGGACCAACATCATATATATAGTAACTGCAAATAGCTTGCCAACAAGCGGAAATAATAAGAAATTTGAATTCAGCCTTTAATAGTAGGTGTTTAGATTAATAAGAGGGAACACTGGAGCTGTATGAAATGATTCGTTTGGCCTCAACATGCGGTGGAACCTCAGCATATTGAGGG
>AWGX01000762.1 GCA_000495415.1 Smithella sp. ME-1
GGCATAGAATATCCTCCTTGCCGTGTAGTGTAAACCATGTGCCCAGTTTGTTTTGTATACTATCTTACCGGTTTGTACCCCTCACCCAACTTCTCCCCTCAAGGGAGAGCAGCTATAAGAGGAATTGAAGAAATATGTGTTGAATTTACCCTTTGAAATACGCATATAATTGTTGTATTAATTTATACATACATATTTTCAGATAAATCAAGGGAGTCGGCGGTGAAATGAAGAAAGAAACAGATATAAAAACTATACGCCATGAATTGGCGGAAATGATAAGAAGACACGCTTATGGTCTTGACGAAAACCGCCCGGACGCAGTGGCTAAACGTCAAAAGAAAAATCAGAGAACAGCCCGTACCAACGTTGACGATTTATGCGATTCTGGAAGTTTTATCGAATACGGCGGTCTGGCTATCGCCGCGCAGCGCGGCAGACGCTCGGAAGAAGATTTAATCAACAAAACTCCGGCTGACGGTTTGATAGCTGGTATCGGCTCTATTAATAGCTCTCTTTTCAAAGAGGATGCGTCACGCTGTATGGTTATGGCCTATGATTATACAGTCCTGGCCGGAACGCAGGGTTACTTTAATCACAAGAAAATGGACAGGATGCTCAAGCTTGCCCATGAACAGAGTCTGCCGCTGGTTTTATTGGCGGAAGGCGGCGGTGGAAGGCCCGGAGATGTTGATGCTATCGGTATCATGACAGCCGGTCTTGATTTATCAACCTTCAGCGCGTTTGCAAAATTAAGCGGTAGAGTTCCTCTGATTGGTGTTGTATCCGGTCCCTGTTTTGCGGGAAATGCAGCTCTGTTGGGCTGCTGCGATGTCATTATCGCGACAAAAAATTCCAATATCGGCATGGGCGGTCCGGTAATGATCGAAGGTGGCGGTTTGGGTATCTTCAAGCCGGAAGAAATCGGTCCGATTGATGTGCAAAGCCAAAACGGCGTTGTCGACATTGAAGTAGCCGATGATTTAGAGGCTGTTGCAGTTGCTAAAAAATATTTCTCTTATTTTCAGGGAGCTACTATTAATTGGGAAGCCGCCGATCAGTATCGTCTACGTGAACTGATTCCCGAAAACAACAAACGCGCATATAATGTAAGGACTGTCATCAAAACACTTGCTGATACGGATTCTTTTCTGGAATTGCGTCCTAAATTCGGCCCGGGCATCATTACGGGATTTATCCGCATCGAAGGCAGGCCGTTCGGTCTGATCGCCAACAATTGCATGCATATGGCCGGAGCCATTGAAGCGGAAGGAGCCGATAAAGCGGCGCGTCTGATGCAGATATGTCAGGCACATGGTTTACCGGTTCTTTCTTTGTGCGACACGCCGGGATTTATGGTTGGCCCGGAAGTAGAGAAACGCGCGCAGGTACGCCATGTCTGCAGAATGTTTGTTATCAGCTCTCATTTGACCGTTCCTTATTTTACGGTTGTTCTGCGTCGCGGTTACGGCCTTGGAGTAATGGCGATGGCGAAAGGAGGCTTTCATGAATCCTTCTTCACGGCTTCCTGGCCGACGGGAGAGTTCGGAGCCATGGGAATCGAAGGAGCCATAAAGGCCGGCTTCAAGAAAGAGCTCTCCGCCGTTGAAGATCCAAATGAGCGCAAGAAACTTTATGAACAACTGGTTGACGAACTATACAAACGCGGTAAAGCCATTAACATGGCTTCTTATCTGGAAATAGATTCCGTCATAGATCCGGCCGATACCCGTAAATGGATTATGCAGGGTATTAAATCAGTGCCTGTTCAGCAATCATCCGGAGAAGGTCATAATTTTATTGATCCATGGTAAGAATAAGAAAGGAGATTTTATGCGTACTTTCAAAAAGATTCTTATCGGTTGTGTTATTTTTTTAATTCTTTTCGGCATTGCCGGTTTTTTCATTGCGCCAGCTGTTCTCAAACCATTTATCATTAAAAAAATTTCAGAGTCTCTGCACAGAAAAACATCAGTTGCCGGTATCAATATCAATCCTTATGCGTTTTCCGTAACTGTAAAAGGATTTTCACTTGAAGATCCCGGCAAAGAATTACCGTTTGTTGCATTTGAAGAACTCTATGTGAATGCTGACGTAACTTCTTCAATTTTCCGCAGAGCACTAATTCTTAAAAAAATCAGCATGAAAAATCCTTACATCAGCATATCCCGCAAACGTGATGGTTCATATAACTTTACCGACCTTATTCCTAAAGATGAGGGAAAACCTAAACCTGCTGAAGAAGAAAACCCTTTTCTTTTCTCTTTGAATAACATTCAGATTATCAATGGAAAAATCGATTTTCACGACGAACCAAAACAAACTAACCATACCGTGCGGGAAATGAATCTTTCCGTTCCCTTTGTCTCTAATATTCAATACTATCTTAATGAATACGTCGTACCGAAGTTTTCCGCCGTAATCAACGATAACAAATTTGAACTTGTCGGCAAGGCGCAGCCTTTTCTTACTTCCCGCGCTACAAGCTTTGATATCAATATTCGCGATCTGGATATTCCCTTTTATTTGCAATATTCTCCTGTAAAACTGAACTTCAAGCTCAAGTCTGCTCTTCTTGACACGAAAATGAAATTGAATTTTGTCATGTATAAAGATAAATCACCATCGCTTGCGCTATCGGGCAATGCAACTTTCAAAAAAGTACTTCTAAACGACGCACAGAATCATAAAATTTTGCATCTGCCGTACTTGAATATTACCATGACATCCGTTGAACCTCTCGTCCCTGATATTCATCTTGCCGGTATTGCCATTCAGTCGCCCGAATTAGTCATTCAGCGCAACAGTCAGGGTGAAATCAATTTACTTAATCTGGTGCAAAAGCAGAGTAAAAAAGAAAAAACTACCGGTAAAGAAACAGCAGCGGCTTCCGTCAAGAAAACGGATTTAAAATTCCGGCTGGATAACCTTTTTATCGACAAAGCAAATGTTACTTTTAATGATGCCAAAACATATAAGCCGGTAAATATTCACATTGTGCCGCTGCAATTAAAGGCAACCAATCTTTCTCTGGAAAAAGGTGCGCAGGGCAATGTTGATCTTGCACTCACTCTGGATAATAAAAGCGAAATATCTGCACACGGACCGCTGGGTTTGGCGCCGCTTAACGCGGACCTGGCATTGGATGTAAAAAATATCGGCATCCGGGCATTTCAGTCCTACTTCACAGATAGAGTAAAAATTGATGTGACACGCGGTACGGTTTCCACTGCCGGAAATCTTACTCTTTCTGAAGACAAAAATGGCAAAACGATTATTAAATACTTAGGCAAAGCTTACGTAAACAATCTCGCTACCATAGACAAAGCTCAATCCAATGATTTTCTGAAATGGAAAACACTTTCTTTCGATCAAATTCAGACAGGCTTCAATCCCTTTTTCCTGCGTATTAAGA
Organism: Smithella sp. ME-1; assembly: GCA_000495415.1. The sequence goes on from AWGX01000762.1 coordinate 3,416, forward strand.
CAATCTCGCTTAATGATTTCTATTCCCGTTTCATTATCAATCCCGATAAAACAACTAATATTCAGGAAATTCTTAGCGATGACAATGAAAAAGAGCAGGAGGAAAAGGAGTCTCCCGTAAAACCAGAAGAAAAGAAAAAAGAAACAAAGCCTTCCGAAAAACCGGCAGATATAAAAATAGGCAAAATAATATTTCGTAATGGTCATGTTGATTTCAGCGACAGGAACATCAAGCCAAACTATTCGGCGAACATGCTCAATCTAACCGGCAGTGTAACCGGACTTTCTTCTCAGGACATGACTCGTGCCGACGTCGCGCTTAAAGGTAATCTGGGATACGGCTCGCCCATCGACATTTCCGGAAAGATTAATCCGCTGACCAAAGATCTATTCGCCGATATCAAAATCAGTTTTAAAGATATTGAGCTGAGTCCTGTCACACCATACACTAACAAATATCTCGGCTATCCTATTACAAAGGGGAAACTTGGTTTCGATGTGGCTTATTTAATTGATAAAAGAAAACTGGACTCCCAGAATAAAGTAAAAATCGACCAGCTTACTTTCGGAGATAAAGTTGAAAGTCCTGACGCGATTAAAGCGCCGGTAACGCTGGCCGTATCTCTTTTGACAGACCGCAAAGGAGAAATCAACCTGGATATACCTGTTTCCGGCAGTCTCGATGATCCCAAATTCAGAATCTGGCCGATCATCTGGCAGGTACTTGTAAATCTCATCACTAAAGCGGTTACATCGCCCTTTGCGTTAATCTCATCTCTTACCGGTGGCGGTGAAGAATTAAGCTTTATCGAATTTGATTATGGAAGCACCGTGGTAAAAGATGAAAATCATAAAAAAATAACAACCATCGCAAAGGTGCTCTATGAGCGGCCGGCCTTGAAACTGGATATTGAAGGATACGTTGATCCGGCAAATGATAAAGCCGGTCTTAAAAAAGATGAATTAAACCGCAGGATTAAATCCTACAAACTTAAAGAAATATTGTCAAAAGGCGGCGAGCAGATTGTTCTTGAGCAAATTCAGCTTTCAAATGAAGAATACGGAAAGTATCTGAAGAAAACTTATGATAACGGAAAAGTTACCAAGCCGCGTAATTTTATAGGTATAGCTAAAAAAATTCCGGCAGAGGAAATGGAAAAATTATTGTTGAATAGTATTGAAGTGACGGATAGCGATTTGCGACAACTTGCCGCACGTCGCGCGCAAAACGTCAAGGAATTGCTTCTTCAGTCCGGTAATATCGATGCCGGCCGCGTATTTATTGTGGAACCGAAAACACTGTCTCCGGAGAAAAAGGAAAAAGTTAAAGACAGCCGTGTAAATTTCAAGCTGAAATGATACTTCGTCAACACGGTAAATGACCAGCGCAGAGGAATTATTTAGAAACAACAAATCGTATTTGACAACATGCTGGAAATTAAAATATAGTCTGCCACTATTACTTTGATTATAAGGTAAAAATATACATGCAAATCAAAGATGTTTTTTCCGCATATAAAGATGATCTTCAACAGGTCGAAAAATATATCAACGATAACGTACATTCCGAAATCAAATTGATTCCTGAAGTGGCACAACACTTGATCAGCAGCGGAGGGAAACGATTCAGACCGCTTCTGCTTTTGATTTGTGCCCGTCTCTGCGGATATAAGGGAGAAAACAGATTCCCCATGGCCACGGTCATGGAATTTATTCATACCGCTACATTGTTGCACGACGATGTTATTGATCAGGCTTCTATCAGGCGCGGCAAAACATCAGCCAATCAGATTTACGGGAACGCTATCAGTATTCTGGTGGGTGATTTTCTTTGTTTTAAATCCTACACGCTGATGACCGGAATCGGCAATCTCGATATTTTAAGACTTATTTCTGAAATGGGAGATATAATGTCCGAAGGCGAGGTTTTTCAGCTTTCCAAATGTGGCGATATTAATCTGTCCGAACAAGAATATTTCAAAATTATAGAAAAGAAAACCGCTGTTCTTATTTCCGCATCCTGCGCTTCAGGAGCGATACTGAGTTCAGCACCACATAAAAAAACAGAAGCTCTCAAGCAATTCGGCAGAAACGCGGGCATGGCCTTTCAGATAACAGACGATATTCTGGATTATATGGCTAAAGGAAAAGATTTCGGTAAGTCCATAGGCAAGGATCTGGAAGAAGGGAAAATAACCCTTCCGCTGATCTTTGCCATAAAGCAAAGCTCAAGCGAAGAAAAGAACAAAATCAAGGAAATAATAACCAGCCAGAAAAGTTCAAAAAAAGCTGCGCGGGAAATACTCAGATTGATTAAAAAATATAAAGGAATTGACTTCTCATTTCAAATCGCGTCCGGATATATCAACGACGCCAAATTACAACTTGATATTTTTAATGAATCCCAGGAAAAAGATCATTTAAACACGGTTGCCGATTATATACTTTCCCGAAAAGTATAATTATATGTTTTTTTTATTATTACAAGAAAGAAAATATTTATATGAAGTATGGAATGAGGTCTTATAATGGCTGATATTTTCTTCGAACCGATAGCTGGTGAAAAACCATATATCAACGCGCTACGAAAACTTTTAGGACAGGTTCGGATACCTTTTTCTTCAGGCGATAGCGTCGGAATCAAGCTCCATTGGGGTGAGCGGGGCAACAAAGGTTATCTGCCGCCTCACTACGCAAGGGAAATCGCGTCCTGGATTACTGCACACGAAGCAAAACCTTTTGTTTTCGACACAACTGTACTTTATTCCGGCGGCCGGCGCACTGCCGAAGATTCCTTAAACACCGCTGCTAATCACGGATACACGGCAGACTTTCTCGGATGTCCGGTTATTATCGCTGATGGCATTGACGGAAAAAATATCGTTTCCATTCCCGCTGACTATAATCATTTTAAAACAGTCCAGGTGGCATCTGTCTTTGAAAAGACACAGGGATTTGTTATTTTTTCCCATTTCAAAGGACATATGGTTTCTTTATTCGGCGGAGCCATCAAAAATATTTCCATGGGATTTGCATCGCGCGCCCAGAAACAGCGCATGCACTCAGATTATCATCCTGTTCTGAGTAAAAAGAAGTGCACAAGATGCGGTGTTTGCGTCAACATCTGCCCGACAAAGGCCGCCAGCATTTCTGAGCCGGATTATCCCGAATACGATTTACAAAAATGCATAGGCTGTGCCCAGTGTATTGCCATGTGTCCGGAAATGGCCTTAAAAATATTCTGGGAATCAGATATGACGGTTTTTCAAGAAAAGCTCGTTGAAACAGCGGCTGCCGTATGGAAAAAGATCCGGCAGAAGACTATCGTTATCAACGCGCTGCTTAATATTACCGTAGAATGTGACTGTTTGCCGGGCGATAATCCTGTCCTCAATGAGGACCTCGGTTTTGTTGGCGGGTATCATCCTGTAGAAGTGGATGAGGAATCCCTGAAGATTACAGGAGCAGATATTTTTGAAAAAGCTCATCCGGGTGTTCCATGGCAGCGTCAGTTTTCCTACGCCCGGGAAATTGAATTTTAAATCCTTTAAATAACCAGCCGGATTAAACAGAAAATCGGGAAAAGTTTCCTGTATTGAGAAATTATTAAGTATAAAAAAGGCTGCGAAAGATAAACTTCCTTCCGCAGCCTTTGTAAACAAAACGATAAAAATAGTTACCCTGTTTTTATATTTCTTAAAGGCCTCTATGTGCCTAGTCTACCTTATCCAGGCGAACTCCATGTTTTTGTTTTAAAGAAACCTTCATTATTTTACCGGTTGCGGTCATGGGCATTTCATCAACCATTTCTACATGAGAAGGATATTTGTACTTGCTGACTTTATCCTTGAGAAATTCGAGAATTTCCTCCTTAGATATGGGTTTCCCGTCCACACTTTCGATAAAGGCCTTGCCCGTTTCCCCCCATTTGTCATCAGCTATACCGATGATGGCAATATGTTTGATTCTCGGGAAATCGTAAAGAACTTTCTCAATCTCAGCCGGATAGACGTTTTCGCCTCCACTTCTATACATATCCTTGGCTCTGTCCGCTATATAGAAATATCCTTCCGCATCCATATAGCCAAGATCTCCGGTATGTAACACACCGTTGACTATGGCTTTCGCCGTTGCTTCAGGCATATTCCAATATCCGCTCATTACCTTCGGGCCAACAGCCACGATTTCACCAATTTCACCCGGGGGCAACCTATTGCCATTTGGATCTTCAATCCACATGTCGCTCCATTCCCTGGGTTTGCCGACAGAAGCGGGTTTGAGCTGAAGTTCTTCGTATGTAAGATGTGTCATGGCCGAATTCTCGGTTTGCCCGTAACCTACACCAACTTTAATTCCTTTTTCTTTTAATTTATCCAACATTGCCTTGGGTGTTCTCTCGCCGCCTCCGATAGACATGATAACGCTGCTGCGATCGACCTTGTCCAATTGTTCTGAATCCAACACAAGCCGCCACATAGTGGTGAGGGCAAAAACGATGTTGGCTTTGTATTTTTCAATATCGTTGCAAAACTGCACCGGATCGAATTTTTCTCTTAAAATCATAGTCATACCGCGACCGATACATTGCAGCAAGCTGATAAAAAGACCGCCGGAGTGGAACAGCGGCAGCTGCGAAAGAAATACAATGCCATGGGCAGCAGAGAGATATAAACTTAAAATTTTGAAATAAGACTGACTATGACTTACTACCGCACCTTTGGGAGCACCGGTGACGCCCGATGTATAGATAATGCCAAGCGGATCGTCCATAAATACTTGCTCTTCCAGAGCCGGTTCCGTGGTCGGGAACTTGTCGAAGAAATCATGGAAACGAACGGCCCAGTCGGGACAGGGCGGGGCATCTGTATCACGACCAGGAAGCCATATATACTTGTCCTTGTCTACCTGAATACTGTCTTTAATTTTGCTGACGTTGTCGAAAAAGTTAGCATGAAAAAAAAGCATTCGTGACCCGCTGTTGTTGAGCTGATATTCAAGCTCGCGGCCTACTAACCGCAAATTCAACGGGACAACAATCAGACCAATTTTGGCCGCGGCAAAGAATAAGTAAATAAACTCATGACAATTTTGAAGGTAAATACCTATTCTATCACCTTTTTTTACTCCCGTGCTCATCAAGTAATGAGCAACTTGGTTAGTACGCTCGTTCAACTCTTTAAAAGTGACCGGTTCATCTTCAAATATGATAGCTTTATTATTCGGTATCATATTGGCCTGTTGTCTCAATATATACCCAACATTCCACACCTGACTCATATTAAATCTCCTCCCTGTTTGATATTTATAGCGAATAAATATTGAATCGCATATTTACCCGGAATTCTATGCAACCTTATTTTACTAGCAAGGATAGTGCCAACCAATAAATCATCACTTTTTATAATGTTTTTATTTATATACCAATTCAAACCACGTAATTATCTTTGGTGCAGCCACCTCCAGGGGACAATAATTAGTCATTAGTGTCCCCTAAAAAGCCTCTGTATCTTATCAAGTCTAATAGAAATAAACAATAGTCGAATTATTTATAAAGACTCAGGACTTAAGCATCTTTAAGAGGAGAATTTAACTCTTCCCTCCAGTTTAAACCATAAATTTGGCATTACCAGTCCCACTTAGCTGCGCACGTGGGATAATCCGACTGGTGCTTCAAACTTCACTCCGTTTGTTTTTAGCGAACCTCATTAAATTAGATTTTCAACAATAAAAAAGCCGTCCCTGCTGGCAGCGAGACGGCTTTTTAAACATATCCGGATATGTTTTTAATTGTCGATCTACTTTACCGCGTCTTTGAGACCCTTTCCTGCTTTAAATACAGGAACTTTCTTTGCGGCAATCTTTATTGTCGCTCCTGTCTGGGGATTCCTGCCTGTACGGGCCTTTCTCTTACTGACACGAAATGTACCAAAACCAACAAGCGTAACAGTCGCGCCTTTTTTGAGTGCTTTCTGGATCGCTGCAAATGTTGCGTCTATTGCCGTTTCTGCTTCTTTCTTGGTACACGTAACCTTTGCTACCTCACCGATCAATTGAGCTTTGTTCATTGACTACCTCCTGTTTTTTATTTTAATTAGATTTGTGGTCAAAACTATACATTACCACTGGCTACAAATCAATCTAAATCAAATCAATAAGCGAATTTTTTATCTGCCAAAATCAATGTTTTCAACTTCATACATGCAGGATTCAGATGCAGAGTATTGTGTCTCTAAAAAATTACCGGCGGATTATAATATTTCACCTCAATAATTTCACTGCGATCGTTTTTCAGCGCCTGCGGTAGAAATTCCATGATATCCTTTGCCGTAATACCATCTGTGCCTTTTTTCGCCGCTGCCAGATCTCCGGCATAACCGTGAAGAAATACCCCTTTTCGTACCGCCTCTTCGGATTTTAATCGCATGCCGTACATTGCCGCAATGCAACCGGTAAGAACATCGCCGGAACCGGCCGTGGCCATTCCGGGGTTACCGCTTAAATTGACATAAACGTTGCTGTCAGGTGTGCCAACCAGCGAATGCGCGCCTTTTAAAACAATCGTCGCTTTAAGCCTTGCTGCAGTTTCCCGTAAAAAAGTAACTTTATCACTATTGATTTGCGCTGCTGAATAACCGGTAAGTCGTGCAATTTCTCCCATGTGAGGGGTTAGAATTGTCGCTGCTTTACGGTTGTTTAATATGCCGGGTTTTTCCGCAACCGCCGTGAGGCCGTCTCCATCGATGAGTAACGGCACTTTTATTTTTTCTGTCAGTTCCCTGACAAGCTCTCCTGTTTCTTCCTGCAAAGAAAGACCAGGGCCAATAACAACCATGTCAACTTTTGCTGCAATATCCAGCAGAGCTTTTTTGTTTTTCAGGGCAATGCTGCCCGCCTGTGTCTCTTCCTGTGGTAGATAAACAATTTCTTTGCCCCGTTTCGCAATAACAGGAACAACACACCTTGGCGCGGCAAGCCGAGCGTAACCGCCTCCTGATTTCAAAAAAGACATAGCCGCGAAATAAGGAGCACCGTAATAATTAGTCGCTCCCGCAATAAAAAGAACGTCTCCCATTGAACCTTTATAAGCTTCGGCCGGCCGCCGGGGAATAGTGACATAATCATTTGTGGCAATTTTTAACTTATTATCCTCAGTCAGCAACGGCGGAAAGGAAATGTGGCTGACAAATAATTCCCCGCCAAATTCATAACCCGGATAAAGCATGTTGCCGATTTTGGGCAATCCGAAAGTAACGGTATAATCAGCTTTGACAGCTGCTCCCATTATTGCGCCGGTATTGCCGTTAATGCCGGAAGATATATCGAGAGATAAAACTCTTTTTCTGCTTTTGTTTATGAGAAGGATTACTTCTTCCGTCAATCCGGTAACCGGCCGATCAATACCTGTGCCGAAAATGGCATCAACAATTACATCACAATGGGCAATATCTTTTTTAGCGGCCGCAACATTTTCCAGTTTGATTATTTCTACAGGCAGTTTTGTAATTGTCAAAAAGTTTGTCTTTGCCGCTCCCTTATATTTATTGACATCACCTAACAAGAATACTTTTATGCGACCTCCGCCGGAATGAAGTTGACGGGCAATTACAAGTCCGTCACCACCGTTATTACCGGAACCGCAAAAGATAACAAACTTCTTATCGAGTATGCCGACTTTATTTTCCAACACTCTTACCGCCGCCATGCCGGCATTCTCCATAAGAATTTCTTCGGCAACATTGAACTTCTCTATGGCATAACGATCCATAAAACGTATTTCGTCAACACTGGCTATCTTCATAATCGGTTCTCCGGCATATTCAGACGACTCTCAAAACCTTGGCACCGCGGATTTTGCCTTCTTTTATTTCGACAATCGCGCGATTGACTTCGTCAAGCGGATATTCTTCCACTTCCGGTATTATAGGTATCAGGGCGGCAAGATGCAAAAATTCTTCGATATCAGAACGCGTCACATTGGCTACACTTTTTATTTCTTTTTCCAGCCACAGATGATCGCCATAATCCAGTTGCATAAGATAATTTCTATCCCTGTCTTCTTTGCGTATAGAGTTAATGACCAACCTTCCGGCCGGTTCCAGATTTTTCAAAGCGTCTATAATCGTTTTCCATACCGGTGTTGTATCGATAATGGCATTAAGCTTCTCCGGTGATTCCGCGCTTACATCTCCCGCCCAAACGGCACCCAGCTCACGGGCAAAGTCCTGTTCACCTTTATTGCGCGCAAAAACGAATATTTTAGCGTGAGGGTAGCGGTAACGAACCATCTTCAATACCAAATGAGCGGACGCACCAAATCCAGCCAGTCCCAAACGCTGTCCGTCAGCTAAATTGGCCAAACGCAAAGAACGATATCCTATAGCTCCGGCACACAGAAGCGGCGCTGCCTGAACATCTGAAAAAACATCCGGAATAGCAAAAGCAAAATCCTCCGCGATTTTTAAATATTCAGCATAACCGCCGTGAACATCCCTGCCGGTTGCTCTGAAATCAGGGCAAAGATTTTCATTCTGGGAAATACAAGCCTGACACACGCCGCAGGCGTAGTTAATCCAACCTATTCCAACCCTGGCACCAATTTCAAATTTTTTTGTTAGTTTTCCCCGCTCAGTAACAATTCCTACCACTTGATGTCCCGGAATAATCGGCAACATCGCCGGATGAGTTCTTCCTTCAATCTCATCCAATTCCGTGTGACAAACGCCGCAGACAGAGACTTTAACCAGAATCTCTTCCGCACCGATCACGGGCGTAGGTACTTCAACCACCTTCAGCGGTTGTTTGTTTTCTTTTAAACTGGTTACCTTCTCTAAGATTGCCGCTTTCATTCAGTCATTTTTCCATCAACAAAATTAACCGGACAGCAGGTAAAATTAAAGTTGATTTAGTTTAGCCTTTCAGGACAGCAGGCAATTCTAATGGCACATCTATCGGGTGAATATATTTTTTAATGACTTCCTGTGTAGAAGTCACTTTAAGTTTCTCAAACAGGAAAGCAAACTGTTTTTCCAGTTCGGCACCCAATTTATCGCGCGTCATCGCCGGTAGATTCCACATATCCGGCTTGAACGGCCCGAATCCTTTTTTACGCGTCTTATAAATAAATTGTTCTTCGGTATCCTTTTCTTTCCATTCATCTTTCATTTCTTTTTTAATATATTCGTAAATTTTATCCCTTAGATCTTTGGGAAAATCAGGACTGTCATAAATAATATTCTGGAATCCGGTTGCCAGATGAATTTCAGCTGTTCCCATAGCCGGAAAATTATCAAAGGCTTCATTGGGCAGAGTGGATGCGCCGTGCTGGACTGCTCCGGCAAGGCCATATTGGGAGCGCGCCAGCGCTGATAACTTTTCCAAAACGGCAAAATCAATTTTAACTTTGGCCACACTGCCGTCTGCCAGAGGAACTCCTCCGTGCGTTGTTCCAGTCTGGACGCTGATTTTGCTTATCCCTTTCAGTGATTCACCGCCTTTCTTGAGTTCTTCCAGATAACCTTCCATAAACGCCTGGAGTTCTTCCACCGTGCTGTTTTTCCCGCCGACTTCACCGATTTCACCACCTACGGATACAGTAATTCCTTCAGGCTCTAAATCGCGAATCATGGTGGTCAGCTCTGCAGCTAAACTATAATTTGTCTTTTGCTGCTCTTTGGTTGTGGCTTTTGCCAAATCCACCAGCGTAGAAGTGTCTATGTCAATATTGTAAAATCCGGCTTCAATTGCCTCCCAAATTAAATTTTTCACCGCCTGCGTTTCCTTAGCAGCGTCAGCGGCAAATTTCTTCGCATTAATTTGAAAATGATCCCCCTGCAAAAAAATCGGCCCATGATATCCGGTTTTAATTGCGGCGGCGGTCACAGCGCAGGTATATTCAAGAGGTTTTTGTGACGTATAACCTATTTCCGAACGGGCAATTTCGAAAATGACCGGACCTACCTGCCCTTTGATTATCGCGCGGAAAACAGCCTGCGCCGTATCGTAAGTTATACCCCGAATGTTAATCGCCGGAACTGTGAATCCTTTCAGTTCACCCCGTCCCATGGCTTCATAAACAGATTGAATTGAAGCAGAAACAATTCCCAAAGCCGCACCGGTGCGTCGAATCAGCCAGCAAGCGGCTTCCTGAGTCGCCTTATCCGGACTAAATACTGCTGTATAAATCAAATCATCAATGAGTTCATTTTTTAGTTTGCTTTCATCAAGAATGCGTACATCATTTCCATCCAATCCGATTATTTTAGCATATCCACTTTGTAACTGATTTTTATCTTTGTAAATCATAAATACTCCTTGTATTTTGTATTTAGTGAAATTTCGATTCCAATAAAATTCAGATAATGCAAACAATCCAAGCAACATCTGTTAGCTGACTTTATCAATAAACGGATATACCGCAAAGCGGAGGCAATGAATTCCAAAGTAAGTTTCAGGATTCATTCCTATGATGATAATACTTTCTTCGCCATTTGTACTTCCGTCACGCTGCCAATGTAAATAGGCGACAGCTGATTAACATTCTCTACCTTTATAGATAAAATGTCCTGATGGCCGTCGGTTGCCATTCCTCCGGCTTGTTCCATAATAAATGCCATCGGCTGTAATTCAAACAATAAACGTAATTTCCCCTGTGGAGATTTTTTAAGAGCGGGATAAGTAAATATGCCGCCTTTTTTTATCAGGATTTGATTAATGTCGGGAACAAAACCGCCGCTGTATCGTAATTTGTAGCCATCTTTTTCCAATTGTTCTATAAATTTACAATGTTCCGGAATCCAGTCGCGACGCAATCCACCCGGCGAAAAGATTGAGCCTTTCTCCTTCAGTCTGATATTTTCCTGTGACAAAACATACTCGCCCTCACGATCGAGAACAAACTCATGCGCGCCTTTTCCTGCTGAATAGATCATCGTAATCAGCGGGCCGTAAGTTATATAAAGAGCAGCCACCATGGTTCTTCTGCCGGAATCCAGAACGGATTCTTTATGAACACCGATAATCGTTCCGATAGCCAGATTGGTATCGACAAGCGATGAACCATCAAGCGGATCAGCCGTTACAATATACTTTTCTTTGCCTGTTCCGACCTTCACTATATCTTCCAGTTCTTCTGAAGCGTATTCCCGCACGAATCCGGAAAATTTCAATTGGCTTCTCAATATTTCATCGGAGATACGATCCAGTGCCAGCTGTTCGTCGCCATAAATATTTTTAAAACCGGCAAGTTTTCTGTTGGACTCATGAATCTTTGCGGAAATATATTTACCGACAACGGCAATTTGCCAGATGAGACGCCGCAATTCCACTTCTACACCTTCCATCCACATATGCCGTCTTAAATCAATAAAGTTTTTAGTATAATCATTGATTTCCTCTCCCATCTTATCCTCCTTTTTTGCAGAAAAATTTATGAGTTACGGCCATCATTCCAGCATAGGCAAACACGCAGAACCGGTTCCGGTCATCTGGTTATCCCCTGTTTTATAAACTCAGAAAAATGCGCCTATTTATTAACCAATATTCATTATCATTACAAGCAAATATTTATACGTATACCACATTAACGCGCACTGATTATTCCGGATAACCTACTGTCTGCGACATAATAATTTTTTGATTATCGCTGAGCCGCATAGCTTTTGCCAGAACATCTTTATCTATCGAACCCCTGATGACCGTTGCCAGACCTTCCGAAGCGCAATATAAATAAACATTCTGCGCAATAAAGCCGGTATCCGCGGCCGAATAGAAATTTCTTTCGTCTGCATTAGCTTTGCCCATTCTGGAATAATCGGCAACATATATTAAATTTACAGGAGCTTCTTTTACGAATGCCTGTTTGCCTGTCAGTTCCCGGATATCTTTTTTGATTACCTGCTTCAGTATGTGTTCTTTGGCGTTATACAGATAGAGTCCGTCGGCCATGGCAATATAAATATCAATTTCCTGCCAATTGACGGCGGAAGGGGCGGTTCTTTTCCCTGATTCCGCCCTGTTAATCCCATTGGCAGCCCAGAGCATACTGGAAAGAACTTCCAACGACAGTTTTTTTGTACTGAAATCCCTTGATGATTTTCTTAATTGCAGCGATTGCATCAAAGATTTACCACTATTTAGATTCGGGGCCGGCAGTTTTACGGATAATAATTCCGCGGCCCGCGATATGGTAACAAAAGAAACTATAATTAATATTACGACACCTGTTATAAATGTTTTTTTAAACATGATCAGCCCTCCTTTTTTAAAATAATTTTGGATGCTATCTTATCCCCGTAATTAACTCATTATATATTTCTGAGTGGATGCTCCGCTTAAGATGAAGAATAAAAACTGAAAAAATAATATGTGTATTAATCAGAAATCTTGTTTTTTAGTTCGTCTAATTTATTTAGAGCTTCCAGCGGTGACATGGAATGAATATCGATAATTTTAAGTTCAGTAACAATCTCTTCATTTTTGTTTTCCCTGGCAATCGCGCTTTCTTTTCTCGAGAAAAGATTCAACTGCGGATTTGCTGTTTTTCCTTCGCGGGTTCCCCGGACTATTCGGGGCATACCGATTTCATCAAATTCTCCTTTTTCCAGATTACGCAATATCTCTTTGGCGCGGTCAATTACTTCTTTAGGCACACCGGCAATGCGCGCCACTTCGATGCCGTAACTGCGGCTTGTCCCGCCTTCCATAATCTTGCGCAGAAAAATTATTTTTTCTCCCCATTCTTTAACCGCAATATTATAATTTTTTGCCCCTGATTTTGTCACCGTCAGATCAGTCAGTTGATGATAATGAGTGGCAAATAACGCGCGGACGCCTCTACCCTGAAAATCATGAATGTATTCGGCAACCGCCCAGGCTATACTCAATCCGTCAAACGTGGAAGTACCGCGTCCTACTTCATCAATAACAACGAGAGAGCGGGTGGTCGCGTTCTTCAAAATTTCCGCTGTCTCTGTCATCTCCACCATGAATGTGCTCTGGCCCTTGATTAAACTGTCGGAAGCGCCAATGCGGGTAAATATTTTATCCACAACGCCTATTTTCGCGCTGCCAGCCGGCACAAAACTTCCCATTTGTGCCAGAAGAACAATTAAAGCTATCTGCCGGATATAAGTGGATTTACCCGCCATGTTAGGACCGGTAATAATCAGCAACTTATTCCTTTGCAAATCCATTAAACAATCGTTCGGAACAAAACCTTCTTTCGTTAATGCCGCTTCCACAACAGGATGGCGTCCGTCTTTTATTTCGATGGTGTCATCGTCATTAATTTCCGGGCAAGTATAATGATATTTCTCAGCAACTTCCGCAAGAGCGGATAAACCATCAAGCTCGGCAACGAGATTTGAATTATTCTGAATGTCCGCTATATACCGGTCAAGACTGTCGCGCAGGGCAATAAACAATTCCTGTTCTTTTTCCCTGATTTTTTCCTCAGCGTTTAAAACCGTCTGTTCAAATTCTTTTAATTCCTGATTGATATATCTCTCGGCATTGACCAGTGTTTGCTTTCTTATATAAGAATCGGGAACCAACGCGGCATTGGCTTTGGTCACTTCGATATAATACCCAAAAACACTGTTAAAACCTATCTTCAGGGAGTTGATTCCTGTTTTTTTCCTTTCTTCGGCCTCCATAGCGGCTATCCACTTTTTACCGTCGCGGCTGATGGATCGCAGCTTATCCAGTTCGCCATCATAACCCGCGGCGATAAAACCACCATCCTGTGTTTTTTGCGGCGGATCATCAATAATAGCCCGGGAAATCAGTTCAACAACGGCAGACATTTCCGTAAATCGCGAACGTATCGCGGCAACTGCCGGAGAAGTGCAATCATTCAACATTGATTTTAGTTCCGGTATGGCCAGGAGAGAAACTTTCAAGGCGACCAAATCGCGGGGATTCGCCACACGTAAAGAAACACGTCCTGCCAGCCTTTCCATGTCATAAACACGCGATAAAACTTTACGCAATTTTGATCGCAGAATATGATCATCCTTGATTTCGGCAACAGCCGCCAGTCTGGTTTTGATACCTTCCACTTCCACGAGCGGATAATTCATCCACCAGCGCAAACGCCTGGTTCCCATCGGCGTCAGCGTTTCATTAAAAAGAGAAAACAATGAACCGGCTTTGGAATTATTCTGAATGGTCGTAAATATTTCCAGATTGCGACGGGCCGTATCATCGAGAAGCAGGAATTTTTCCGTGGAGTACCATTTGATTTCTTTTATATGCCTGGGATTTATTTTTTGCGTCTGATTAACATAACTTAAAATCGCGCCGGACGCTTTCATCGCTGCCGTATATTCTTTTATTTTTGAACTGTCCAGAACTTCGGCGGAAAAATTTTGATTTAAGATGTCCTCCGCATATGTTACTTGAAAACAATCTTCTTCCAGATAATTAATCTTAAGCGAAGGCATTTGCGTCTCCAGCATCTTTAGCAAAATTTTGTCAGGAAAATTCTGGGGCAGAAGTAATTCTTTAAAATCCAGGCCGGCTATGGCAATAAAGAAAAATTCCCGGTCGGCAAATTCGCTTATTTGAAATTCTCCTGTGGAAATATCCAGAAAAGCCAAACCCAGTGCATCCTTGTTAACACATAAGCAGGCCAGATAATTATTCTCACCGGCTGCAAGATTTTCTTCATCCAGAACAAGGCCTGGAGTAATAACCCGGATAACTTCTCTTTTGACTATTCCCTTCGCCTTTTTGGGGTCTTCGACCTGCTCGCATACGGCCACTTTAAAACCTTTTTCCACCAATTTGGTAATGTAAGCGGAGGCGGCATGATAAGGAAAACCGCAAAGCGGTACGCTGTCTTCCTTACCTTTGTTGCGCGAGGTAAGAGTGATTTCCAAAACAGGCGCGGCAGTTACCGCGTCTTCAAAAAACATCTCGTAGAAATCGCCCATGCGATAAAGCAAAATGCAATCAGGATGATTTTCCTTGATTTTCACATACTGCTTCATAGCCGGAGTTAAATCGAGCGTCGCATCTACCGCCATTTGCCGTCGCCCCCTTTTTTCAAATCAATATAATCAGGATCATCCGGTTTGTCTATTTTATGAGTGATGATAAAGGAATTGGCAAGCCAATTGACCACACTGATGATCAGTGAACCGAAAAATGCAGCAAAAAAACCGGATACTTCAAATCCCGACACAAAATAAGCAACCAGTTTCAGCAAAAAAGCGTTGATGAAAAAATAAAACAATCCCAGTGTCAGAATGCTCAAAGGCAGAGTTAGAAGAACTACAACCGGTCTGATAAAAACATTGATCAGACCCAAAACACAGGCGGCAATGACCGCCGTTGTAAGCGTATCCACCTTGATGCCCGGCACAAACTGCGAAGCAAGCAGAATTGCTACCGTTATGATTAACCATCTTGTTATTATAACCAGCATATAAATTACCTCTGATTCATTTCACTATTCACCATTATCTTTTCTCTATTCACTATCTGCTATTCATTTCTCCACATTTACTTTTGTCGCCGATTTGAAAAAAATCCAGGAAACACTGGTACCGCTCATGATTGAAGTTTCCCTTTTCACCAGCGGACTGTCTTCAAAAGACGCTCTCTGAAGAAAATCAGCGCTGGCAAAAGCGCTAATAATGAATTGTTTATACGCTTTGCTCAAACCAACAGTGAGCGTTGAACCGCTGTATCCACCGCCGGCTGAATACGCGGGACGTGTTGCTGTCGCGTATTGGGGCTCCACATTATAGAAATAAGCATTATATCCGCTGTCGGCAAACATGGGGCCAACGGATATTCCCAGATTTAATCCGGTTTCAGGGATTAAATCATTTTTTACAAAATTAATCCGCGGACTGAACACCCAACCCTCATGACGCACGGAAGAAAAATCCGTGGAGAAAAAAGCTCGCACCGGCAAGGACAAGCTTAATTTAAACTTATCTTCTTTGCTTTCCCAAAGTTTAATTTTTAAAGCCGGCCCTAATTCAAAAGTTGGATCCAGATCCTCCATTCCAGTGCGGGCGGAATTATTGGAACTCTTTACCGGCACAGAGCCAAAGCCACTAAAATCCAGTAGAATCCGATCTGTTTTAAAAATCTGTCCGGTAACTCGCTGTTCGTCTATTTTTAAAATATCGCCTCGATAAACGAGATAAGGATATGGCAGCAGATACAGCCTGTTTTCGTCCGAACCCCGGTAATCAGGCATCTGAAGCAGCCCCAAACCTATACCTAGTTCCCATAGAGGTTTTTCTTCAGCGAAAGCGCTGATGGACAATAAAAAAATCAGGCCAAACAAAAACGCCGCCATTTTGTGCCGAACGCGCATATCTTTACCTTATCAATATAAGTGACGTTGTTATTATCCTTTAAACGCCACAAACATTTTCGCCTTCGCGCCGCACACCGGACATTCGTCGGGCAAGATTCCATCGGCGACATAGCCGCATATTTTACAAACGTAGTAATCGGTTTCCCGCTCTTCCATGAAATGATTCATGGCCTCTTTGTAAAGCTTAGCGTGAGTTTCTTCCACGTCCTTGCTCTGGCTGAAATGCAACACGGCCTCTTTGTTGCCCTCTTCTTCCGCCAATTTCACAAACTTATCGTAGGCGACTTCGGCAACCTGCTTTTCCGATTCGAAACTGGCAGCCAGATTTTCTTCCGTGCTTTTGATTTCCTTGAGCACTTTCAACGCCCGCGCGCCGTGAATCTCCTCCGAATAAGCAATGACGCGGAAAAGCTTCGCCATCTGCTTGTAGCCCTCATCTTCAGCCTTATCCGCGTAAACCTTCAGCCGCAGGGCCGCTTTGGCTTCTCCGACATACGCCTGATTCAACGCTTCTTGAATTTTATCCATATATAACCTCTTTTGTTTTGGATTATTTCATGTCATTTCGAAGTTCCACAACTTTCCCGGAGCATTTCGGGTGCACGGGATCATACTCCGCGAGAAA
>AWGX01000763.1 GCA_000495415.1 Smithella sp. ME-1
GTTGCTTAAAGTGCGTGGTAAAGGAAGAAAGGAAAGAATAGTACCTATAGGCGATCCGGCTATAAAAGCTGTTCGGGAGTATTTAGAAAAAATCGGAGAAATAAGAAAAGATACAAAAAGAGACGTATTGAAAAGACCATTATTTTTAAATTCACGTGGTGAAAGAATAACAACCAGGAGTATTGCCCGAATAGTTAATGAAGTAACCAGTAAAAGCGGCATTGGACGGAAAATCAGCCCGCATGCGCTGAGGCATAGTTTTGCTACCCATCTATTGAATGCCGGTGCTGATTTGCGTTCCATCCAGGAATTATTGGGGCATGAAAGCCTTTCGACAACGCAAAAATATACGGCGGTAAATATTAATCGTATGATGGAAGTCTATGATAAGGCACATCCGAGAAACAGGAAATAAATGAGACTTGGCTTTTTTTAAGGCAAAGCCGCCAAAAAAAGCCTTAGTCGAATTTATCCCGTACAAGCGAAGCGCGATACGG
>AWGX01000764.1 GCA_000495415.1 Smithella sp. ME-1
TATACAGCACCACCCGCCATGCGGGATAGCTGGAAAACTTCGTATAATGCCCGTTGTGTCATTTCGAGAAGTCCCGACTTGTCGGGACGACGAGAAATCTTTCTTGATTATTGTTTTATACGATTTCTCCCCGGCATACGCCGGGCTTTCGCCTCCGGTCGAAATGACAATTTGATCATTTTGCAAAGTTTTAATTTCGGCTTTCCGATATTGCTGTGCTAAACTTAAAATAATTTAATTACATTAAATTGGAAATTTTTAGTGATAAAAACAATTTTTTGGAAAAATAACAGTGTAGTTTTAATCGATCAGAATGCTCTGCCTCTTGTCGAAAGACAAGTTGTCTGCAAGTCTTATAAAGAACTTATTGTCTGTATAAAAGATCTAACCGTTCGCGGCGC
>AWGX01000765.1 GCA_000495415.1 Smithella sp. ME-1
GAATTCATCAATCACAATATTAACCTGATTTCCTGATAAGATACTCTTTCATTGTTTAAGTTATAGTATCTTTTCTACAGTTTATTGTATATCATCTCCAGATTATCAATATATCTTCCCTTATCGTACCGGCTTGAAGATAACAAAGCGTTATTAGCAATTTCTAAATAGAATCTCTGATTTTCAACCTCTAAAATTCTAACAGTCGCAGCGGCAAGCTCTTCCGGATTATTCGCATCGACCAGGAAACCATTGTAACCATTTTGAATTAAATCGGGATTTCCGCCTCTGCCGGTGGCAATAACCGGTTTCCCAAAAGACAATGCCTCATAAATCACTATCGGAGAATTATCCATACATAATGACGGAACAACAACAAGCGAAGAACTTAAATAATATTTGGTGATTTCTTCATTGGGAACACTGCCGGCAAAGTTTATATTTTTTGCAATATTCAGAGATATTGATAAATCCTTCAGCTTAGTCTCTTGTAACCCGGACCCCACGACAGTCAATTTCGCATCCGGAACATCCTTAAGAACAATAGCAAAAGCCCTGATCAGTGATTCACAACCTTTATTTTCCTCCAGGTTTCCGACAAAGAGAATATTCTTACCCATATAAGTCGGCGTAATATTATCAGGCCTTGTTGTAAAATAAGGGAAAGCCCATATGTTTTTGAATCCCTGATTCTCCATATATTTTTTCAGCAATTGCGTTGCCGTAATATAACCACGCAAACGCCTTTTCTGAAAATAATGTTTCATCCCGAATAAATAATAGTAAAAA
>AWGX01000766.1 GCA_000495415.1 Smithella sp. ME-1
GGAAATTGTGGAGCAGAAAATTGTGAATCAGGAAGTCATAGAGGAAAAAAGTAAAGAACAGGAAATCGAAGAAATAGAAATCAAAGATGTTCCTGATTTATGAAAGAACGTTTACAAAAAATCATCGCGACTGCCGGCATTACCTCGAGGCGTCATGCTGAAGATCTGATAACTCAGGGACGAGTCAGCGTCAATAATGTTGTAATAACCAGGCTGGGAGAAAAGGCTGATGCCGGAAAAGACGTTATTCGGATTGACGGCAAAACCATTTCTGTCGGGAAAACAAAATATTATATTGCTTTAAACAAGCCGGCCGGGTTTGTTACTACCCTTCATGATCCTCAAAACAGACCGACAGTTGTGGATTTGCTGAGTGACGTGCCGGAGAGGGTTTATCCGGTAGGAAGACTTGATTACGATTCCAGAGGGCTTTTGCTTTTGACGAATGACGGCGATTTTGCCCAAAAAGTGCAGCATCCCCGTTTTCAGCAACCGAAAGTATATCGAGTAAAAATTCAGGGACATTTGTCTAAAGAGGATTTAATGAGACTGGGTAAGGGGATTAAATTGCCCGATAGTATTTTTAAACCTGAAAATCTAAAAATAGAAAAGGTTAACGATCGAAGCTGTTGGTTGCATCTTACTTTGAGAGAAGGGAAAAATAGAATCATCAGAAGAGGGTTTGATGCTGCCGGTTATAGGGTAGCCATGCTGGTTCGGGAATCTATTGGAAGTCTGAAATTGGGCAATTTAAGAGAGGGTAGTTGGCGGCAGTTGACTAAGAAAGAAGTAGACCAACTCCTGAATAACGTATCAAATTAAATATTTAAAAATTTCTTGACATTCGCTAAAAAATAAATAATAACGTCTAACATAGAGAAAATAAACATATATTGTCATCTTAGCGATTCATTGTTGTAAATAGCACTAAGGAGGGTCTATGAATAAGTCCGGTCTTATTGAAACTTTAAGCAGTAAGTTAAACTTAACGGAAAAAAAAGCAATTGATGTAGTTAATCTTATTTTTAAGGGTTTTACCGATGAATTGAAAAAAAATGGACGTATTGAAATCAGGGGCTTTGGAAGCTTTGTGGTAAAGAAATACGGATCGTATACGGGAAGAAATCCTAAAACCGGTACCAAAATACAGGTTGAACCCAAAAAGTTACCCTTCTTTAAAGTAGGCAAAGAACTTAAAGTGCGAGTTGACAAAAAGAAATAACAACCCCCCCTGTTTTTTTATAAATAAAAAGGAGGCTTGATCTAAGCCCCCTTTTTTTATTGAATATCAGCCAGTCCTAAAGGAATTACCGCCATTCTGGCGAAAATTCTCGGCAATGTAAAATTCTATTTATTATGCGCTCTCCTACCGGAAATGCGCTTCCGATCAAAGCGCTAT
>AWGX01000767.1 GCA_000495415.1 Smithella sp. ME-1
GTGTATACTGCACACCGCATTTGATTAAAAGCGTATACGAGGCGAACAATGAATTAGTCAGGGAATCCCTCGTTGCCTTACAGAAAAGGTTGAATAACGAAAATATCAGTCTTAAACTTTATCCCGGCAGGGAATATTATCTGGATGAGTTTCTATCCGGATATCTGGAAAACCCGCTGCCGCTGGGTGGAACAAATTTTATCATGCTGGAAATCCCCATTCACATATCGCCGGAATTAATCAAAGAAGCATGTTACCTGATTAAACGCAGAGGTTTTATTCCCATGATTGCCCATCCGGAGCGATGCAATATTTTTAGTACTCCTCAGCAAAAGGAAAAATCCTGGTTTAAATTCACCAACTCACAACGCAACGATAAAAATTCAAAACAATATAAATCGTCGCGTCTGGTAGAATATCTTAAAGATATTGGTTGTGCCTTTCAGGGAAACTTTGGAAGTTTTATCGGACTTTACGGGGAGAGGGCACAAAAAACAGCCAATACCCTTCGTAAAATGGAAGTCTATACCCATTTCGGCACCGACCTTCACTCGAGAGCGGGAATAAAATACCTCAAAGGGGACGTGAAAGGTGAAGGTTAGAAGGTTAGAAGGTTA
>AWGX01000768.1 GCA_000495415.1 Smithella sp. ME-1
CGGTCAAAGGATAACGCGGCGGCATTGCATTTAAACGATATCAAACATGTCCCAGCGCATCTACTATATTCTGTCTTGCCGCACGTCTTGCGGGAATTATTGCAGCGACCATGGACAGCAAAACCAGGCTCAACAATAAAACAACCAGCATCAACGGCACCATATCCACATACATCGACACGGGTTTGGAAAACCCCGGAGGTATGTATTTTGGCGGATTGACTTTAACAATGGCCCACACGCACGTATGCAAAACAATACCTATTAAGCTGCCCAGAAATCCCAGCACGGCTCCTTCCAAAGCGAAAAGAACTGAGACACCCTTGCGTTTCAACCCCAATGCCCGCAACGTACCAATTTCTCTGGTCCTTTCTAAAATAGCCATGCCCATCGTATTGACCGTAGTCATTATCACTATGACCAGAACAATGGAGAAAAGAAACATAAACATCGTATCAAGGAAAGCTTTTTGTTTGGAGAAAGACATGGACAGTTCTTTCCATGTCTTGATTTCGCAATCTATACCTGCCGTCTTTAATTTGGCAAGAAGCAGCGTTCGCATGTTCTCCGTTTCTTCCCAATTTTTAAGCAGGATCACAATTCTTTCCGCCGATTGAGTATCCAGCAAAGACTGCGCGAAATAATAATTGAAGCGCATAAATTTATCATTGGAAAAATCATTGCCGGAATCGTAAACTCCGTTTACTTGTATATCCAGAGCATTCATCTGTCCGCTTATTGTGGGCGCCATGACAACACCATCCTTGTCCGGTGTTAAATCGAGATATTTGCTCAGATCTTTCGTTATTTCCACTCCGTAGCGTTTATCATCGCTCAAACGTTGTCCGATAACCGGAAAATATTCAGTCCATCGTCCTTTAATAATTTTGTCGTCCCTGGGAACAACACCCTGAGCGATAAAAACAGTGGAAACTATTCCATTGGTTACTATACCGGTAACCTGAATCTGCGGCGTAGCCAACATTACGCCCTTTTCCTCCCCGACAAGTTTGATGATTTTTTGGGTATCTTCACCGGAGAACATATATTTTTCCGGCTCGAGCTTTCCTTTCTCCTGCCAGCCTGCTCTGTTGATTCTTAAATTACCCAGACCTTCACCTCGAATCGCCATAATTTCAAGTCCGTTATACACATTATGAATATATCCGTAATAAAGGCTGATTGCTGCAAAACCAATACCTATAGCGACCATCGTAACAAAAGAACGGCGTCTGTTTCTCAAAATATTCCGGAATGCCAGCTTCATCCACTTCATCATGTATTTACCGCTCCATCAACTATCATTCCGTCTTCCAGACGCACTAAACGCTTAACTTTGTCCAGAAGTCTCTGATCGTGTGTTGAGAAAATAAAAGTTATCTCGTCTTTTTCATTCAGCTCGCGCATAATCTCAATTATCATCCGGGCCGTTTCGGAATCGAGATTGGCTGTCGGCTCATCGGCAATAACAAGAGAAGGATTGTTAACCAGCGCCCGCGCGATCGAAACTCTTTGCTGCTGGCCTCCCGACATTTTTGCCGGACGGTTATGGATAAGTTCGCTCAAACCGACTTCTTCCAGACGCGCCAGAGCCTGCTTTTTTGCCTCTTTCACAGACGCACCTTTTATCTGCAGGGGCAGCATTACATTCTCCAGCGCGGAAAGAACCGGGACAAGATTAAATCCCTGAAAGATGAATCCAATTGTTTGATTGCGATGTTCACTTTTCTCGTTATCAGTTAACAATCGCACATCTTTGCCGGCAATCGTCAATTCTCCTAAAGTAGGCTCATCAATTGCGCTGATCAGATTTAAAAGAGTTGTTTTCCCGGAACCTGACGGCCCCCAGATAGCTACAAACTCTTTTTTATCTATCTGCAGGTCAATACCTCTAAGAGCGTGCACGACCGTTTCACCAAGATGATAATCCTTAGTTATATTTTTCATTTCGATTAAGGCCATGTTATTTTCCCGTAAACGAAAATGCCGAATTTTTTTCACTTAATTGCATTTTTATACATTGTTCTTCAAATAATATCATTAATTTTCGTTTGTACTGATAAACATTTAATATTAACCAGGAAGTTTAAGAAATGAGCCAAGGTATGAATCAAACGACTGGGGATCAAGTTTGCACAGTCCGGCCAGGGGATAAAAAGTCATCTCTCCAAAGTATATCTTACTGTTGACAACAATAAAATCCACCCGGACAAATGGGAAGCCTCTGGCTAGTATAGCGGCATATTCAAGCATTAGGTCAATTTGCGGTGGTCTTGTAACGGGTTGCTGCAAAGGAGGCTCTATATATTTATTCTCTAAAAGATTCAGGTCAAGGTCGAACATATTTACCCTATGTAATTCAGGTGTATATTCATTTATTTCTACAAGGCGCGCAACGCCGTCATAGCAGTAAAAACCGTATTCATAAAGCGTTTCGCCATTTTTTGTCAGATGTTCCTCACAGATAACACGGGGGATAATGTTTTTATAACCCCATTCTCTGAATGCAAAGTAATGATTGGCTTTAAGATATTTTTTCAGAAGTTTTCGGGAATGATTCCAGTCCAGTTCCGATTTTTTTTTGCAGTATATATTTTGTCCGCTGCCATGATTAACTTTCATTACGAATGCGTCCGGAAGTTCACTTAGATCAATATCTTCAGCTTTTTCGTAAACACCATATAATTTTTTCAATAATTCCGGCCCGACCTTGTCCTCGACAAATTTTCGTACTTCGTATTTATCCGAACATTTTGTGAGAATATCATCACGCCAATTTAATTTAAGCCACTGAATTTTTTCGGTGAAGGTCCGGGGATTCCGTAAGTTAAGACGTTTACGTACTCTTCTTTTATATAAAAATGAAAGGTATATTCTGTCAGGCAAGTTCCGTATTAAAAAACTTCTGGCGAGAATGAAAAATAAATCACTTTTTAGCATATAAATGATTAATCGTATCCAGCACTGTTATCAGTAGATTTCGTAAAGCCCGCTGCCGATATATTCCCATGTTTTCAAATAACACAGATTGTCTTTTTCATTCATCATTTCATTTATATCGGCTTTCGTTTCTAAACTATAGTCGCGATAGAATCTTTTAAAGACATCACGCTCGTTCATTTTTTCAATAAATAACTCCTGAAAACTCTTTATGGCTACAGGACTCTTTATCGTTATTTCGTGTAAAAGTTTTCTTTCAATCAGAATATTTCGTTGAGCATTCAACACGACTTTTTTGATATTTTCATCCTCATCGCCGCCGACAGTTGTTAACAGCGGCGTGAAATAATTTATAATAAGGCCATGCTTTCTGAAATCTATATTTTTCAAAAGCGAATGATGAAAAAATAATTTATTGTTGTTTTCGTTAAAAAACCACAAGCTGTCGCTACATTTACTTCCGTTAAATACCTTGATAATGTTTTCTATATTCACCGGTATATCCTGGATGGAAAGTCTTCTGATAAATCCGTATTCAGTCAGATCCTCGTAACTTTCTTTAATATAAGATTGTAATCTCTCCCTGTAGCCTTTTTTCTGAAATCTATGTTTATAAATCGGCGAACAATAGTTGATGGATAAGCCGATGTTATTATCCAGGACATATTTAATGAGCCGCAGCGCGGTCATCTCCGATTCCAAAACAGCTATATTGGGCTGATGTAAAAAGGTGTAATTTCGATCAATAAATTGCCTGTAACAATTCTGGTTAGCTAATAATTGATGCAAATTTAAATGCGCCACGCCTATCGCTTGCATTAGCGGCAGACATTTTTTTAACGTTTCATAATCTTCCGGAATGGCGGGAATTTCAACTGTCACTCTGTCAATAATACCTATCGCCATTTTTACAGCTTTCAAACTGTATTTTTTGGCCGCGATATCGAAACGTATTTCATTCAGACCGGCTTTTTTAAGGGCTTTTAACTTATTCTTATCTACCAGATCACCGTTCGTGTATACCCAGATATAGATTCCCCTGCCCAGCCTTTCCCTGATTTTTTTTATGTATGTAAGTACTTCTTTAAATTTTAAAAAAGGTTCTCCTCCGGAAAAACTCACGCCTTTAAATTTAAATTTTTCAAGATAATCAACATAGTCTTCCGCATTATCAAAGACCAGCCCTGATTCATTTGGCACCTCGTCCTTTTCATTTTTTCTGTTCTGAGGACAAAAGAAACATTTGGCCGTACACAGGGAACCGATAAAAATGCATGACCATATACCCCTTCCGCAAGTTATACATCCGGGAGACAACGGCCCTGTTGATATTTTACTTTCGTTAAAATGTTTTAGAACTTTACCGGATATGGATTTCAGTAATTCGTTTCTTTTCCGATTAGCTTTTTTTGCTTCTTCTTCCGAAAGCCATTTCATTTCCTGATAAGGCCATCCGACTTGTTCACGGGTATAACCAATGTCAGAATCTTTGATTACTTTATCATAGGACATAATAAATTAAGCCTTTAAAACCTTGACCAGCAATTTTCTCTTAATCAGCCCTTCCACAAACCCGATAACGTCCTTTTCAATAACCTTTACCGGTGCCTTAAATTCGGCGGCCAAATTCTTTACTATATCCTTCAGGCTTTTATATCCGTCCAGCCTTTGCCAGATAACCTGTCCTGTTGCGTTGAGAAAGTATGGCTCATTGTCCATGTCATCTTCACCAGACACGACGGAAAAAAGAATGATGTCATTCTCAACCAGGCGCACCACAACATTGTCGGATGCCGTGTACACGGCATCCGTCTTAATTTTTATTTTCATAAAATTTACCTGAAAAAAACTTGCTGATCCCGGTGTTAATGACGCTTGCGATACTGAAATTTAAGTCTTGAAATTTATTATACAAAATCCGGCAAATAAGGCGGAGGAGAAAGAGGACCAAGACCAAAGCGCACATCGCCATTTCGAGATGAACCGGCAACCTTCTTTGTTTTCTTTCGTTTCACAACTTCGACCTGAGGTTTCTGCCACTGATTTACTTTCTTCATTTTGTGCCTCCTGAATATTGATGAAAAAACGATTTATAAACTAATACTTTATAGATTGGAGTTTATACAAATTTTTTAATCATAAGTCAATTATTTTAATTCAAAATTATTAATTATACACCTTTGTTCTTCAGACGAATTTTTCCATTTTCGCGGATTACAATACCTTGTTCCATATCTGCAAATTGCGCCTTTTCGTAATACTGCCGAACAGCATCGTCATAGGCTTTGCGTTTCCGGGCCGATGGCTCTTCCCACTCACCTCTGAGTCTCAACCAACGCAAAATTCGTCCGATTTCTCCTCTTATATTCATATACAGATCGTGTAAGTTCCATTGCTCGTCAAGCCATCCGGGCCACGGAGAATCCTTAAGAAATTCCTTATAGAGTTTATAGCCTGTCATGTCCGGAAACAGACTCCTGCCATAGACGAACCGGCGCCACGGTTTTTCATTTCCGGCATGATGAATGATGACCGGATTGGCAATGCCAACAGTGCCCCTCTTGTGCCATCGTGGCTGAGGACGTGCATTCCATATAGGTGATAATTCCGCAATGCATCCATCCAGAATGGCATTGAGCGCATCTTCATCCGGAAGAAAACAGAGATCTGGATTTTGCCGGATAAATTCCAGCGCCCTTTCACCTAAGTTTTCATTGTTCCATCTTTTGACATCAATATAGAGAACACCTGCATTAAAATATCGATAAGGCTTGGTCATTTCCAGTTTATGGAAATGACCTTCAACTTCTTTGCGCCGTCTCTCACTTAAATCTGCCAAAATACGTCCAGCGGGCACAGCCGCCAATGCAAACGGTGCCGTATCCAGAGAAAATATCGGCGATATGTCACCGTGTATAGTCAGATCGCAGTCCAGATAGAGGATTTTATCATAACGGCCGGCAAGATGTTCGGCCAGCGGTAGTTTCATCAGCGTTGCCGGAGACAGCCTTTCACAATATTTACCGACACCTCGTTGACGTGAGAGGTCCATATCGTCACAAAGTATAATGCCACGCTGTTTCATCCAGTGCCGATGGACATCCGTAACTTCCGAAGGCTCCGCGAAAATAATGGTATCAAAGCGGTTATCCGAACTTTTTGAGTGGGACTTCACCGCATCGGTAACGAATAACGCGGGAATCAACATTCTTCTGTCCGTGCAAAGACAAACGGCGTTTCTTGTTGTCTGTTTATGAAAAGTTCCGGCAGAGTCCATATTACCTGCCTGTAAATCTTTTTTCATTTATTAACCTTCTTAAGAATTTATAAATATCAGGATGGTTTTTTTCAAGAAACATTCTTACAGTTCTTTTTAACTTATTATAAAAACTTTTTACATTTATAAAAAAATTGCCCTTCATCCCTCTCACTATACCCAAAATCATTCTGGATACTTTGCCCGAAAAGCCATTTTCGCCCAGCGCTATGGCCTTGTATTCTTCCAGTAAAACCGTGCAGTCTTCGAGGTAATCTCTCTGAATATAAAATGCAAAATGGCCAAACAGAGCATCACCGCAAATCATGTTGGGACGATTCAGCCTCTGCGGCAGGTTCTGTGATAAAAATGATTCGTCACTATGAATGAAACGCCATGCTCCCGTCCTGTAATCTATCGTTTCATCAAAGCCTGAATCTAACTCCGGCAGGCCTTTTAAATCACGTCCGAACCAGCATATTACACCAATAGAAAATCTTCTGAAATCATCCATTACCACGTTATCGATTTTCCATTTGTTTAGATTTTCCGATTTTATATCATTAATAAATATTCTGTGGAGTTTCCCGGCAAATTTTGGATTCTGCCAACCGTTAATATCCAGGCATTCATATCCGACTTTGCCCCATTGCAGCGGAATAATTCCTTCCTTTTGAAGAAAGTGGGAACATACCGCGTTATTAACAATGTTGCCGAAAACAAAAAGAGGTTTTGGATTATTAACTCTGTTATCAATAAGATTTTTAATAGCATCCTTTTCAAAAAAACAGATATCATCATCGAATTTGATATAGATGGTATCGTCATCAATATAATCTTTGTAATACTGCCAGATACTGTCCACTGATTTTTTAAGCATTTTTTTTCTGTTGATTTTAAAGAAATCGGGATGCTGCGCGGCAAGCATTTCAATATAAGCAATGTCATCCTTAACAGAAGTATTCAGCCAGAAGTGATGTTCCGAAATGTACCGGCGATTCCTGAGAAGATATTCCGCAAGTATTTCCAGATAATGTTTGCGTCCCGCAGGAGTAACAGTAATGACCTTCATTAAACATTCCCGATATTACATCAATGCTTTGTTTCTTAACCTTCTTTGCAATTCAAATATTTGCGGATAATTCTCTTTGAGGAAAACACCTGCACGCAGCCTGTATTTATTAAATCTGTAATAATAAGATATTTTATAACGGCAAAATTTATATAAATTACGTTTATGCAGATTCTTTAAATAAAAATCATCTTCCGCCTCTTCTCGTTTACTCAATATTTTTTTAGGAGCTTGCGGATTAGCAATATCAATCAGGTCGGCTTTATCCAGATTCGACTTCCATTCGAAGTTCAAAGGACTTTTTGGATTCCAAGCCTTCCCTCCCGGAAAGCTGGAATATGTGTGTAAAATAATCCCTTTCAAATTCTCAGGATGGCACCCCGAATTATAAACTTCATAACTGGGACAAATATTATAAACCTGCGAAAGCTTCTGCCACTTATCATAATAATAGATATTTAGAACCGTTTCTTCTGAAATTAAAAGTATATCCTTAAAATGAAAAAATATTTGTTTAATATTATGAAATTCATCTTCGGATATTATATCTGTGCTGTAAGCCATGACACCGGAATTAAACGCGGGCTTGTTCAAATCACATTTACTTTTCAGCTCTTTGAACAGATATTTATTGCGTCTATTTCGATCTTGAAACTGTCCTTTCAATAAAGTACGCGATATATTTAAAATTCTTACCGCCGCAAATCCTTTTACTTCAGCGAGAGAGTCCAGAGAACCTCTTACGATTATATCCCCATCGAGGAACACAACATTTTTCCATTTCTTGAATTCAGGTGTAAATAAATAGAATTTACAAAGAGTAGTTAACGGAGCATGGCCGATACGGGTCTCAGATTCCGTCAATATCGGTTCGCATTCTCTGACCAGAATGCCCTTTTCACGGAACCACTGCAACTCTTTTTCAGGAATATCATAAGCCAGTAGCATATAATCACCTTGCCAGCCGGCATTCCAATATACACTGGAAAAAAGCTGCTTTGCCTGCTCGATGTAATTGCCATCAGCCAGAGTAACCAACAAATCCTTCTTCATCGCGTTACCAGAATATTTGACTTAAAAATAATCCGATACTTAAAAAGCAGGGTAATCATTTCCTGTTCGTCTATTGACAGACGAAATCAATACCTGTTTGCCTTTGCCGGGGTTGGTCAAAAACACGATAATATTAAGCAGACAGATTACAACTACGTTGTTATTCTTGTCTCGGATTTCTTGAGCATCGGCAGGAACGCGGTGCGTTTGTTCTCTACCAACTCAACAACGGAGCGAACGCACTGATGTGCGCATTGACCGCAACCGATGCACTTCCTGGTATCCAACTCCACTTTTTTCTCCACAACTTTTATTGCAGCTGTCGGGCAGAACTTCTCACACAAACCGCATCCATTGCATTTTGATATGTCTTTAATTTTAGCCATGTAAAAGCAGCTATAACGCAAAGGGACAGCACCCATATTGTAGGAACGCAATATTCCGCAGCAGTCCCAGCAGCAATTGCACAGCGCTATTTGAGGAAGATTGGCATCATCTTTTTCGTGGAACACCGTATGGATGGCGCCACAATCTCTTGCCTTTTGGATTATATCAAAAGCTTCTTCTTTGCTGATTTGCCGCATATAGCCGTACTGCATATAAGTTTTGATATGATCGCCAAAACCCATACATGCTATATCGTCCGGCATCTTAAAGCGGCATGGATTCCCAACATTTTCCGTTACTTTACGGCACATGCAGGCTTTGAACTGACCAATTATGCTTTTGCTACCATAGTCCGAAATCATATCATTAATGGAACTTGCCGGATAAATCATAGAATCCTGCACAACTATTTTTTCATCAATAATGATTTTGGACTTCCCTTTTTCATTTTTTGCCTCACGGACTGTGCCGACACTCTGATTGGACACTGGTGCGTACTTACCCATGAGATCCATTACCTTTCTGATGGGAAAGAAATTACGGTTTCGCAGCGAGCTAAAAAAAGTCATATATCTTCTCGCGAATTCCTTTTCTTCCGGTTTGCCGAGCAAGTAAGTAACAATGCCTTCAAACCAGCCGACAATAAAAGGATTAAGGGTATATTGTTCCTGGCCCGCTTCAGTGTATTGTGTTCTTATAAATGCTTTTTGTTTAAGAATTTCGAATAATGGATTGAATTTTTCACTACTCATGCCGCTGAGCGCTAAAGCTTGCTCATATGAGTACAAACCTGTGCCCATCTTCAAGAGTAGAGCAAGCTCTTCCGGCGTTGTAACCAAATCAATGGCCTGGAGTATCGGCTCAAACGGCGGCATAAATCTCTTGTTTTGTCTATTCATCAAAATGACTAGTTTTCTAAGATCACCCTTCTTGTTGCGCAGAACTATTTTATTATCTTTTGTCATATATCTGCTCCTAAGGTTATATTTGATGAAAATTTTTTCTATAAGGTAAAAAGATAGGAGAGTATTGGATGTCTGTCAATTGTTATTTATATGTGGTGTTTTCGTTGATTCCGATTTAAAAAAGGGGGATCGAAATCCCCCCTGTCCCGTTCTTTACTATTACTTCGGCAATTAAATA
>AWGX01000769.1 GCA_000495415.1 Smithella sp. ME-1
CCCTAACTTCTGCCTGCGCTGCCCCAACGGCAAATACCACCATCAAGACAACTGTTAACATGAAAAATTTTTTCATAATGTTCTCCTTTTGCCCTGGATTTTCATTAAATAATTTTTTTTGGGGAAACTGTTTACATTTTAAATATGTCAAACATAACGGATTTCGGCGCTTAATATACTAAAATGTATTTTTTATGTCAATCAAATGTGCCGACTATTTTAAAACGCGTTTTCATGTAAAAAATGCGTTTAGCCGCCGCTATGATTATGGCAGCGT
>AWGX01000770.1 GCA_000495415.1 Smithella sp. ME-1
CCCCTTATTATTGTATCCGGAAGTGGCGGTGAGGATGCTGCCGTCGAATGCATGCGTTTGGGCGCGCAGGATTATATCATGAAAGGGAACTTATCCCGTCTTTGCCCGGCTATAGCCAGAGAATTGGAGGAAACGGAGGTTAGAAACAAACAAAAGCAGGCGGAGGAAAACTTCCGCCGTTCTCTGGACGATTTGCCTCTGGGCGTGCGTATCGTGACTATGGATGGAGATACTCTTTACGCCAACAAGGCGATTCTGGATATTTATGGATACGATAGCCTGGAGGAACTGAAAACAACGCCGGTGGAGAGTCGCTATACACCGGAAAGTTTTGCCGAATATCAAATAAGGAAGGAAAAAAGAAAACGGGATGACTATACCACCTCCGAATACGATATAGGCATTGTGAGAAAAAATGGTGAAGAGCGCTATATTCACGTCTTACGCAGAGATGTATTGTGGAATGGCGAAAAACAATTTCTGGTTTTGTACAACGATATCACCGACCGTAAGCAGGCGGAAGAAAAGTTTCTTGCTTCTCTTCGCGAGAAAGATATTCTTCTTAAAGAAGTTCATCACCGTGTTAAAAACAACATGCAGGTAATCTCCGGCCTTCTCGAACTTCCGGCGACAATAAGCGGAGGTCAGGAACGAAGGAGAATATTCCGTGAAAGCCAAAACCGGATTCAGGCCATGTCGCTGGTACATGAGAAACTTTATGGTTCAAAAGATTTTGCAAAAATAGATCTGGCCGGTTACGTAAGAACTATGTCCCGGGATTTGTTTCAATCATACAAAATTAATCTGGGTCAAATAGATCTGGTCGTTCAGACCGATGGCGATGTTTACGTGGATATCAACAAGGCAATCCCGTGCGGACTGATTTTAAATGAATTAATTTCTAATGCCCTGAAACACGCTTTTCCCGGAAACAGGCATGGTGAGTTGAAAGTTATTATAAACAAAACGAAAGACACAGAAATAGAAATCATTGTGCGGGATAATGGAGTTGGCCTGCCTTATGATGTTGATTTCATTAAACCCCGGTCTGTGGGACTGCATCTGGTGAACGGGCTGGTAAAGAATCAGCTTGACGGCCAAATAAAATTTCGACGTCGGGCAGGGGCAGAAATTAGCATCAAATTTCCTTTATAGCTTGAAGGGGGACATGGAGCTATGAGCAGTGTTAATGGTAAAAGATGTGATAAAATAATGGTTGTGGAAGACGAATGGATTGTTGCTGATCAGCTCTGCAATAATCTGAAGGAACTTGGTTATATGGTT
>AWGX01000771.1 GCA_000495415.1 Smithella sp. ME-1
CATTCCCGCGAAGGCGGGAATCCATGATTTTACATCTCCCTTTTTTAAAGGGAGATGAAGAGGGATAATTCGACTAACAAGCTTCAGCTCACTACGTTTCTGAAGCTTGAGTCTCATTAAATCTCCCCTAACCCCTCTTTAATGAAGAGGGGGAAATGTGGAAATTATGCAAAAGGAAATTCAAAAATTTTTAACGGAACATCTGGGCAAGGCTGATTTTAAGCTTGAGCCAATCAAGAAGGGCGGTTCCGACCGCCAATTTTTCAGGGTCACTTTGCCGCATGGAGATCGTTTTATTTTTATGCATTATGGCGATGAAGTAGCGGAAAACGCCCATTGGGGCGGCATCAACAAATTCATGGCATCGCTGAATATGAACGTTCCGCGGATTATCACACAGGATATCTCAAAGCATTTTATTTTGATTGAGGATCTGGGCGACGTTGATTTGTGGTCGCTCCGGTTTGAGCCCTGGGAAGAAAGACGTGATTTCTATTTTCAGGTACTGACTCAAATTTATCGTCTGCATTCCTTTGATTTGAAATCGGCTCCCGCTGATGTGCAGTTATCCGAAAGTTACGGCCCACGACTCTATAAATGGGAGCACGACTATTTTCTGGAAAATCTTGTCTGGGAAGTCTGCAAAATAAAACTTTCATCATCAGATGCCGCGAAGTTAAACAAAGAACTGGATGCGCTTTCCGCCCGTCTGCAAAAAATAGAACCGTCCCTAATTCATAGAGACTTTCAGTCGCAGAATATCATGATTAAAAACGGCAGGCCGGTTATGATTGATTTTCAGGGAATGCGTTTGGGATGCCTGTTTTACGATCTCGGTTCGCTGATCTGCGATCCTTATGTTACTTTTGAAGATGAAGAAAGAAACGAGCTGATAAATTATTATTATGAACTCATGAATCCATCATACAGCCGCGATGAATTTGTCCATAACTTTTGGATGGGTTCGGTACAGCGTCTTTTACAGGCACTGGGCGCTTATGGTTTCCTGGGACTAAAAAAACATAAAACAGATTTTCTCGGACATATCGGCAACGGCCTGGAAAATTTATTAATCGCAGTAGATAATGTCGGTGCACTCGAAATGCTGAGTGAGTTGGCGACCGAATGCGAAACAATCCTCGCCGGGAAAAATTACTGAGAAATTATGAAGATATAAAATATAGCAAAAACTATATGAATAATTAAGTGTTATATTACCAGAACTCCAGAGGCTGAACACAATGAAGCATTATCCTTTGACGAGAATCATCGTCTAATGGGAAAAGGTTGGGGCTATGTAGATGCCCATCTGATTACATCCACCGTATTGACTGGTGTACTGATCTGGACTCTGGATAAAAAACTGGCACAGTTTACCGATACCATGCATATAAAATATTAGAGAATGTATTTTGAACTTTGAGGAAGAATTGCAAAAGAAACTTTAAAGAATTATTTGTTGTAGACAAAGAATAAATAGGGCGCTGACTCTAATTTTGCATAAAACAGATCTTTTTGGTCATTGCTGTTTTTTCTTTTGACATTAATTAATAATATATTCCCACACTCCACTTCCCCGGGACGACTTTGAATTTCTCCATTTTTTAACAATTAACTGTTGAGTGCCAGGACATTTTGGACACTCCACAATTAGCATGTAACAAATATCGTGAGTTACAAAGAGCGTTTACCTGACCGGTTGATGAATAAATAATCTGACCATGGATCCGGCTCCCCCGTAATAGACTTGGGGCGTGAAGAGCTGATCTGTTCAAAGCAGAAATCCTTTAAATAAGCGAATACTTCTTTATAACAATCTTGCCCGATATATATCGGTTGATCCTCGAGTTCGGTGATAATATAATTCACTTTTTTGAGCAGGTTTCCTAAGCCTCTAAATGCATGCAAGGATGCCCCTTGCAGGTCCATGCAGATCAAATCAATTGAAGTAATGCGATTTTCTTTGCAGAAGTCATCCAAACGGACCGCATCAACCTTGATTTCGCTTTGAACGAGTTTTTCATGGTAGTCATCGCACTGACGGAAACAGGAGGATGCACCTATGTTCTTGTGTTTGAGGTTCGGATTCGACATTTCATAAGATTCAACAACTGGATAGAATTTGATTTTCTCATTTTTATCCCAGACAGCTTTCTCAATCAGAGATACGTTAGAAGATATTGCGGCGTTCCTTCTGCATAATAGGATACTGTCCGGATTGCATTCAAAGGCAAAAACTTTGGCGTTATAAAATCTGGAGAGACAAAGTGCGTCTAGAAGATCCCTGCTGCCTAATTCAAAAATTATCTTAACATCTTCCTTATGGATATGTTTTGTAAAATTGTTATTCAAATAAGTGCTTTTTATATTGGGGTAGCAGCCTATTTGGTAAAGACACCGACGAATTCTGCATTGATTTTCTTCAGTAAGGGATTTTTTTATGAATGATCTGATCATTTAGTTATTTATAAAAACTTCTTTTTAGCAGGTTTGAGTATATGCAGCGGGGAATTATGTGTCAAGATGATTATGAGCACTGATTATTTCTTTGTATTGCCTTGGCACTTTAAAGACAGTATATTAGAAAGAGAAAAAGAATTTTTGGCAAAAGGCGGTAAAATAATTTTTCCGTTGCCAGAAATTAAAATAATGTAGAGGAAAAGAAAAGATAGTGCAAATAAAAGAATCATTTTTATTAATAAAAATTATAAGATTTTTAATAAGACCTTGGGGCTATGATATAGTCCCCACAAAGAATCCCGGCTTAAAAGTTGAAAAAAAAATAATAGAGTATTTTAATTTAGCACTTATAAAACGTGAACATCCAGCCTATCAAACATCCTACTCACAGGTAGCAGAAGATATAATAGTATCTGATTTGTTTTATAGAAAAAACAACAGCCTGCCTTCTTATTTGGAACTGGGGGTAGAATCTCCTATCTATATTAATAACACCTATAAATTTTACAAAAGAGGATCCAATGGAGTTTTAGTCGAAGCTAATCCGAAACATATAGAACAAATAAAAAAAAATCGTCCAAACGACAAATTAATTTCTTCAGCCGTAGGCGTAAATGAAGCAGAGTCTGTTAATTTATATTATTTACAAAACGGATGCGAATCAATTTCTAAAGAAGAAGCCGAGTTCAGAGAAAAAGCAGGACATAAAATAAATGAAGTTACACAAATTCCTTGTTCAACTATTAATAAAATAATTGAACAGAATTTTCAAGATGGCCATCCGGATTTTTTGTCTATTGACATAGAAGGTATGGATCTTGATGTTTTAAAGACATTAGATTTTGAGAAATACCCCATCCCGGTAATTTGTGCAGAAACTTTGATTTTTGGAGGACTTCGCACTCTCCAGAGAAACAATGAAATAATAAACTTTTTAACAACAAAAGGTTATTTTGTGTATGCTGATACTTATATAAATACTATTTTTGTTAATAAAGATTGGTATTTAAAAAAATAAAAAACAGGAGAAACTGTGAAAGCTTTATTCATTGATAGCTCAAAAAAACAATGAAGCATTCACGAATCAGGGGAAATGATTTTTCAATGTTTAAATAATCAAAATAATATCATTTTGATTATATTGAAATAGACGAAAAAATTCAACCATATCAACACAGCATGATTTATATTTTTTCAATTATAATCAAGTTACTATGTCATGGCTAAGTGTAAAAAATCTTAAAAAACATTAGGTCATGTAATTATAACTGTTTTAGAAGTTTTGCCGGACAATCCCTTTTACCCCCGAATTCAGGCAGACCTCTCCGGCGTGTCTTAAATAATTCTTGAAAAAATCACAAAACGTTATAACTGCGTGTGCCCTTCAGGGTAGATGTAATCATCCCAGGAATATTCCGGGTCGCCGTAGTTTATGTAAGATTCTCTCCTGCATCCGGCCTTCCAGTATCAGGCTCAGCGCTTCTCTTGCTACTATTCTGAAGTCCAAATCATCGCTATCCGTTGATAAATTCATATCCTTGGTTGCTTTGTAAGCTTGTGGCAAACTCATAGTGTAGTTCTGGAACATGGGGTGCATCCTCTTTTAAATTCCCTAAAAATAAATCATTTTAGGCTGGTACTCCTTTCCTTTCTCTTTCTCAGCTAACTGACACAAAATATAATACATCATCACGCACAGGTTTGCGTTGACATAAAAGTTAATATGGCCTATGGTTCATCTACATAAATACAAACAAGGAAGGTGTGTTTTGGATAGAACGGTTTACATAACCAGTTTCGACATGGACAGGCTTCAGAGCATCATCGATAATCACCGCTCTGCATCGCCGAAGATTAAAGAGCAGATCGAAAGGCTGGAAATCGAGTTGGACAAGGCGGTTGTCGTGGAGCCCAAAGATATTCCTGCGGATGTGGTCACGATGAACACGAAACTGCGCCTGTTGGATGAGACATCGGGAGAGGAAAAAATCATTTCGCTTGTTTTCCCCTCCGACGCCGATTTCGATAAAAACCGGATATCCGTGCTGGCCCCAGCCGGTACAGCCTTGCTGGGTTACCGTGTGGGCGATATTGTGGAATGGAACGTGCCGTCGGGAACCAAAAGCTTCCGTATCATAGAAACCCTTTATCAGCCTGAAGCCGCCGGGCATTACGACGTATAACGACGTAAAACGCTGACGATGTAAAGGGGACGCTGGACGATGTAAAAGGGACGCTGTTAACTTATTAGCTTTCTATCAGCCTGTAGCCGTTTGATTCGGCAAGCTGCTCGCCCCGAACAACCGATTTGCTGATGGCCGGAAGCGACAATCCAAGACGTCGCGCCAGGCTGGCCATCGTAACACCTAGTGTAGTGCGTCATAAATAACTTGACATATAATTAAGAAATCATGTATGCTTCTTTCATGAGCCGAACAACAACACCGATTATTTTGAGTCTCCAAGAACAATCAACATTGGACGCCTGGGCACGGGGAAGAAGTTACCCAATGCGCCTCGTCCAGCGCGCCCAAATTATCAAAATGGCAGCAAATGGTAATCAGAGTCAGGATATCGCTCGCGATCTGGGAATCTCCCGGCCAACCGTGCAGCTATGGAGACAGCGCTTTCTGGCCTTACGTATGGGCGGTCTGGAGAAGGATGCTCCTCGTCCCGGTCGAATCCCTAAGATACCGGAGGAAAAAATTCAAGCAGTTGTTGAAGCAACTCTCCATTCGACGCCCTGCAATGCCACGCACTGGAGCACCCGTAACATGGCCAAGGCTCAAGGTCTTAGCGAAGCCACTATACGCCGGATATGGAAGCAATACAATTTAAAGCCGCATTTGATCAAAACCTTCAAGCTAAGCCGTGACAAGCATTTTATAGAAAAGCTTCACGACGTTGTCGGACTGTATCTAAATCCTCCGGATAAATCCGTTGTGTTCTGTGTGGACGAGAAGAGTCAAATTCAAGCCTTGGACCGCACTCAGCCGGGTTTGCCGATGAAGCCGGGTCGTTGTGGAACCATGACACACGATTATAAGCGCAATGGCACGACGACTTTATTTGCGGCACTCAGCATGCTTGACGGCAGAGTAATTGGTGATTGCATGCCGCGTCACCGTCATCAAGAATTTATCCGTTTCCTCAAAAAGATAGACGACGAAACGCCTGAGAGCCGCGACCTTCATTTGATTGTGGACAATTACGGTACTCACAAGCATCCTCGTGTAAAATCATGGCTTAAACGCCATCCACGATTTCATTTGCACTTTACTCCGACTTCAAGTTCATGGTTGAACCTGGTCGAACGTTGGTTCAGTGAAATTACTGTAAAACGCATCCGTCGTGGCACCTTCGGGAATGTAACCATCTTGATCAAAGCAATAAAAGATTATATTGATGCACATAATCAGAATCCGCATATTTTTGTATGGACTGCGCCCGTAGAGCGTATTTTGGCTAAAATTAACAAATGTAAAGAAGCGTTGGACGCACTACACTAGTATCGTGAAGCTGTGATTTGGTACAGGAATTATCAATAATAATGGAACCTTTTGATTTTCAACAAATTCATGACGAATTTCGAGAGCGGATTTTTCACTATCTTTTCGGTATGGCCGGCAAAAACGACGCAGAGGATTTGACACAGGTAGTTTTCGAAAAGATAAACCGTAATCTGGAAAATTTCAGAGGAGAATCAAGCATTGCAACTTGGATTTACCGCATTGCCACCAATGTTGCACTGGATAACGGACGTTTGGCCTCGTCACGTAAAACAATAATTTCATTGGACACAATTGAGGACATCTGTGATTGTAATATTTTAGGCAATGATAAGCATCTTGACGCGGAAAGCAAGCTTATGAGGCGTGAAATGAATTCCTGCATCCACCGCATCGTTAAGCGCATGCCTGAAACCGAACGTGTTGTGCTGCTTCTCAGTGAATTTGAAGGACTGAAGAACCGTGAGATTGCAGAGATACTGGATATTACCATTGATACCGTAAAAATCAGACTTCACCGCGCCCGGACAAGATTAAAAAAAGACATTAAGACGGAGTGCACCCTTTATCATGACGAAAGAAACGAATTAGTTTGCACGCCTAAGTAACGTAACGATGCTATAAAATATCTATCACTATCAATTATTAATTTCTTTAACCAACAATCCACCACATTCAAAAAATAAAAAATGTATCCTTTTTGATATCTCTTACGTCTATAGCGCAAAAATTTTTCCCCAATGTTTTATAGCATCAGATAAGATTTAATATTTTTAGATTATGAACATGATCATCATCAGCTAAAAACTGATGATTCAAAAAAATACTATGATATTCGAAAGGTTGAATCTGTGAAAAGGTATATACTTATCTTAGGCGTATTTTTATTAGTCTTAGGCATTGCTTGTGCGACGGAAGAGATGGTGGGATGCATTCTGATGCCAATTTCAGGCGTCCTATATTTTTTCGGTACTACTTCCAAAAAAGTATTTTCTTTTTTTAATATGGAAGTGGGCAAATATCTCATAATGGCTGGTACATTTATAATTATTACATCACTAATTTTTCTCATCCCAGAGAAGAATAAAGAACTGCAACACAGTGCTAAAAGTTTCAAGTTAAATAAAGTAGGCCTATGGAAGCAAAGAAGAATGTTATTTCAGATTTTTATACTAGGATTAATAACTTTTCATATTATATTGGTTCACTTCAAAGGACTGAATATTCCCTCTATATGCCCACGGTCGTCAACAGACATCGCGACAAATTATGGCCTTTTTGGACTTTCGGCTGTATTTTGGCTTATTATGTACCTCCTCGTATTTATTTGGGGACGCGTTTTATGTTCATGGTTTTGTGTTTATTCATTTGTTCAAGAACGGTCGAACGATATTTTATCCGCATTTAATAAAAAAGTAAGCCATACAGTTAAAAAAAATTTTATTATTTATATTGTTACATCTATTTTTTGGGGTAGCGTAATTTACAATGTTACGAAATATTATTTGACAACAAACTCCCTTGAATTCAATATTGTCAATGGGTACAAGGTTGCAAATTTATGGGTATTTTATGGAGGCATGATTACAATGCTTCCACTGACCATGTTTTTAAGCTATTATTTCGGCAATAGATTTTTCTGTAAATATGTCTGCCCTGTTGGTGGACTAATGAGTATATATTCCCGTTTCAGTTTCTTAAAAATAAAAATAGATCATGCCAAATGCAAGAACTGTAAAAAATGTTCACGTTCATGTCAAATGGGAGTAGATATAGACCAATACATAAAAGATGAAAAAATAGCAGTGACTGATAATAATTGCATTGCTTGTGGTGATTGTATTGATGCCTGTAAATTTTCTGCCTTGAAATATGGATTAGTTATTAAACAACCCTCATATAACGAACAACCGATATCCAATAACAAAGTAATCCCAGTCGAGGAAAAGCAATTATCGTAATTTTTTACTTATAGATACAGAATAAATTGAGGTGATATTATTATATGAAACCTACAGAGCTTCCACCAGAAGAGCGCATGGCTTTGCTATCGAATTTACGCTACGGTAGATTAGGCATGTCCTTGAATAACAAACCTTATGTTGTGCCTATGTCTTACGTTTACCATAATGATAAAATATATCTCCACTCAAGAAAAGAAGGAGAAAAACTCAAAATAGCAAGAAGCAATCCGAGAGTTTGTTTCCAAGTGGATAATTTGCGTAATAACCGTTGGGCTAGCGTCATAGCAAGAGGAATAATTAAATTATCAACTGATATCGAAATCAAAAAAAAGATGTTCAACGCTTATGTTATTAAGAATATGGGTGGCCATAAAAAAAGACAATTTATGCCAGAAGATATAGAAAAAATGGATATGGTAGTGCTGGAGATGGAAATCGAAGAGATGACAGGGAGGCGGGGTATCTGGTAAATTAATATAACCGGATCGATGAAGAAGACAGAGATGATTTATACACAGAAGGACAGGACTTATCATTTTATTATGGAATATTTCGTAAAGTGGGGACGTGGACCACATTTTACGGAAATTGCCAAAGCCTTCTCTGTACGACCGGATGAGGGTAAAAAACTTCTGCATGAATTAATGGACACAAAACTTCCTATATGGTTATACCCCAACACGGATATAATTGCTTCATTTGCCCCATTCCACAATCTGCCCACTCAATATCAAATTACTATCGATGGAAATCAAAAATGGTATGCTCAATGAGGGTTTGAATCCCTGGCGGTCTGCTGGGTCTTTCCGGGAACGAGGATTGCCGTTCAGACCGGACTCATTGAAAACAATAGTCATATAAAACGCGCCATTGGTTTTATTGACCATCAAACAGGGAACCTCTTTTAAAATGTCATAAGCTATATGCGAAAGTTTCTCATAGTGTTTTTTGCGTTCATCCAGGTAATCCTGATATTTCGGATGCGTCATTATTCTGGGAATCGCCAGTTGCGGAAGGGTTGTTGAACAAACCTCCGACATTTTCTGATGCAGAATTGTGTTAATGAAGCGGTCGAAAATAGGATCCTTACCGGCGTTGTATACTTCCATCCAGCCGCAACGCGAACCGGGCCACGGAAGCTCCTTGGAAATTCCTTTCATGCTGATTGCCGGAACATCATCGACAATATCGGAAAGCGGGACGGTTTTTTTACCATTAAAAACAATATTAATGTAAGTTTCGTCAAAGACAACAAAAAGATCGTTTTCTTTCGCAATCCTCACAACTTGCCTCAATGTTTCTTCAGGATAAACAAAACCGGTAGGGTTATCGGGATTAATAACCAGAATTCCAACAATCGCTTTGTGGCTTCTTACTTTCTGTTCCAGTTCCCGCATATCCGGAGACCAGCCGTTATAGGGATTCAAACGATAGGTATTAGGTGGAAACGAAGCGTGCAGAACTTCCGCCATGAAGTGTGTGGAATAGGTAGGCTCCGGCATAATCATGCGGGCGTCAACCTGAATGGAGCTGTAAGCGCGCGCGATGGCATCACCCAGGCCGTTGAAGAAGATGATATCTTCCGGTGTAATTTGCACCTTACCTCGACTGTTAAGACGATCGGCAAGAAATTTTCTTGTGGAGTCTACTCCTTTTGTCGGCGAGTATGCAAAAGATGCGTCATCCTTTATTATTTCGGTAAGAACTTCTTTCATCCAATCGGGAATTTTTTCCCCCTTCTGCACCGGATCACCGATGTTTTCCCAAATTATATTAATGCCTAAATCTCTAAGTTTGTTAGCAATAAGAACTATATTACGGATTTCATAAGTCAGCCCGCTACCGCCGCGGGAAATTTCAAAACGCATAAGTATTCTAACCTCTTACATATTGTTGGCTGTTTCATAATACATATTTGTTCAAATATCCAGAAAATTTTAGTGAAACTCCAATTCCGAAAG
>AWGX01000772.1 GCA_000495415.1 Smithella sp. ME-1
AGGAAAATAAAGAATCCTCATAAAAAATTTCGCGAAGTTGTTTGCGTGGAAGCGTGCCGTACCCCTTACGGGAGAGCAGGTGGAGCGTTGAAGGACTTTTCCGCGATGGAGTTGGGTGCGCTGGCGATTAAAGAAATTTTGCGGCGGACTGAAGGCAAATTAAACCC
Organism: Smithella sp. ME-1; assembly: GCA_000495415.1. The sequence continues at coordinate 168 of AWGX01000772.1, forward strand.
TGCGGATATCGACTATATTTTTATGGGACAGGTTGTTTCCGCCGGATGCGGCCAGATTCCCGGACGGCAGGCTACGATTCTGGCAGGTGTGCCGGACTTCGTCCCTTCCATTACAGTCAACAAAGTATGTTCTTCCGGTATCAAAACGATTGATCTGGCATTCCAGATGATTCTGTTGGGACGCGCCGAAATTTGCATTGCGGGTGGACAGGAAAGTATGAGCAACTGTCCTTTTGTATTGCCGGATATGCGATGGGGAGTGAAGATGGCTCTGCCCAATGGCCGTGTAGTGGATTCGATGGTTTACGATGGCCTTTGGGACGCCTTTTACAATCGCCACATGGCTATTCACGGCTCGGAAGTGGCCGATGAATTCGGTTTCTCCCGACAGGAACAGGATGAATGGGCGCTCAATTCGCAGATGAATGCAGTGCGCGCAATGAATGAAGGAAAACTCGATGATGAAATTTTTCCGGTAGAAGTCAAACAGGGCAAAAAAGTGATTGTCATGGACAAAGACGAAGGTCCGAGACCTGAAACTACACTTGAGGGTTTGGCCAAACTTCCTCCGGTGTTCAATCATCTGAGTACTGTTACCGGCCAACCGGGAAGCGTAACCGCCGGAAACGCTCCCGGCGTCAACGATGGCGGTGATGTTTGTCTTCTAATGAGCAGAGAAAAAGCAGACGAACTGGGGCTTAAGCCGATTTTTACCATAGTTGATTATGCCGAAGTATCACAACCGACCAAGGATATCGCTACTGTTCCCGGACTGGCCATTAAAAAAATTCTGGAGCAGAACGACATGACATTGGATCAGATGGATGTTATTGAAATAAACGAAGCTTTTGCCGCAGTGGCATTGGTGAGCTGTCGCTCTATCCTGGGGATGTCCGAAGAAGAGATGTTCAAGAAGGTAAATATCAATGGTGGAGCAGTTGCCTATGGTCATCCCATCGGTGCGACCGGTGCGCGGATATTGATGACGCTTGGTTATGAGTTAAAACGACGAGGCGGCGGCTGGGGAGTTTGCGGCATTTGCTCGGGACACGCGCAGGGAGATGCGATGCTGATCCGCGTCGACTAAAAAGCCGGCTTCATACGGCTCCCTTTGTTGGCGGAGCCTGTCCCGCGCATGCGGGATCGTTATCTTTTTAAAAATAAATAGTGTCATTCCCGCGAAGGCGGGAAT
>AWGX01000773.1 GCA_000495415.1 Smithella sp. ME-1
TTTTCCTAACCCTCACTCCTCTGTTTTCAACAAAAATGATTTCGGATTTCTGAGCATAGCGCCAAGCATGCCACCAATCTGTTTGCAACTTTGAGAAAGTTTTTTATATTCGGGGTTGGAAAGATAACCGCAACTGAAAGCAAAATCAAGCCAAGTGGCTGTTTCACTATTCTCACCATCGCAATCTGTGAGTTTATTTACAAAATGCGCAAGATAACGTCTTTTTGCCCAGGACTCTCTGAGGTTGGCACAAACTGAACGTGAACTGCGCCTGATTTGATCTGTAAGAGAAAACTTTTCTTCTGCAGGCCAACGTTTGCTCAATTGAAATATTTCCATCGCTAAATCGAATGCCTGTTTATACACATCCAAGTCTTTCGCCGAATTTATCTGCATCTCCGTCCTCCGTCCTCTGTCCTCCGACCTCTGCTCTCCGTCCGTCACTCTTCACCATTCACTTTTCACTTGTCTTTAGCGGTACTTAACTACTTAACCCTTAATACTTTGTTTAACTTTTTGTTTAATTACATGCCACATAAACACCGGTGCAGACACAAACATTCGCCGCCATAAGCGCTTAGGCTCTTGCAAAAGGCGCGGCAGCCACTCCATTCCGTGATTAACAAACCATGAATCTTTGTCGCGTTTAACATTCCCCGAATAAAAATCAAAAACCGCGCCTACCGCAGCGACAAACTTTACATTCAGCCGTGCCCGATTTTCGAAAATAAATTTTTCCTGCTTGGGAGCAGAAAGTCCTACCCACAAAACATCCGGAGCCGCGGAATTAATCGCCTTGACCATTTCACTTATTTCAGCAGAAGAATACACATCTTTAAATGGCGGTGAAAAAGTACCGGCAACTTTAATATTAGGATAATCTTTCGCCATTCTCTCTCTAATCAGATCAAGAGTTTCTTCAGTTGAACCCAGAAAAAAAACTCGCATTGCGCCGGCAGCGTTCATCCGATTGTGCAAACCGGCAAAAACATCCGAACCGGTAACCCTTTTTTTAATCGCACCACCCAGCAAATGAGAGGCAAGCACCACACCCGCACCATCAGGTACCAACCAATCAGCATACTTTAGCGCACGGGCAAATACTTTATCTTTTAACGCCACGGCATACGAATGAGGATTAAAGCACGCCAGCCACGTTCTTTGACCCGCTTGCATGGATTTAAATAACTGGTCCGCACATGCATCTACCAAAAAAGTATTGACCTTATATCCAAGAATATCTTCTTTCACGTTTTTTTACTCAAACCTTAATTAACTGTCCTCCGCCGGCGGAGGTGTCACG
>AWGX01000774.1 GCA_000495415.1 Smithella sp. ME-1
TTTTAATATGGAAGAGCTGTAAGACTGAATAAAAGTTGCCATGGCAGTATTGCCTTTTACCGATATTTGCAGATTATCAATGTTGATATTTATATTTTTGCTTCTTTTGCGCACATTGGTTTTATAGATTATCCAACCATCCAGATCCATACCTTTGGAACGAAAACCTGATGCATAACAACTGCGGTAAGTTTCCATATCGCCGGAGCGCCAACTGTTTAACCACTTAGTCACCGCATCTTTTACATTGTCTGTAGCTGAACTGACAACAGCGGGAGGCGCGACTGTAACTTCCGCTACCGGTGCCGGCTCTTCAACTTTAGGAGCGACTTCTTCTACCGGTACGGGAGCTTCTGCCTCGGGGGCAACTTCTTCCACCGGTGCGGACTCTTCAACTTTAGGAGCAACTTCTTCTACCGGTGCCGGTGTTTCAACCTGGGTAGCAGCTTCCTCTGCGGAGGC
>AWGX01000775.1 GCA_000495415.1 Smithella sp. ME-1
ATGTGACTTTTTCAGGGACGACTAAGTATACTGTCCCCGGAATTGCTCATAGGTATATGATTATTTACCTGAATTAAATTTGACAAGCTTTTCCCATAAAATTGATCCACGTTCATCACAGTATTCTATGGCAAATTCACGGGTAAACTTATTAATCACTTTTGCATATTCTTCAGAAAAATTTTCGTTCTTTTCCTTAGCTTTGTGTCCTAGTGGCTCGATAATTTCTGTGTAAAGAGTTTCATCACCTGATATGAATTCCCAAAATCTTTGCCCACATAGTTTCAAATAATCGCCCTTGTCAGGCTTATTATCTTTTCCGTAACAACAATGACAGTATCAATATTCAATCATCAATCTTCAACATGCTTATCTGTGGTGATATGTTTATTAATGGAATTCTCAATTGCCTGAAACCAATCTAAATAATCACCTATTGATTCTTTAATTTTTATAATCTCTTCTTTATTTAATTTGCGATCAAGAACTTCTTGAGCGACTTCTTGAATATCAGTAACATTTATTGAGTAGATAATTTTTTTGTTTCTGTAATTTCCCATAGCTTATACCCCATGCTTATTCTCATAAAATGTCTATATGTTTTTACTGATGAAAAATGTTTTCACGATGCCATTTTATTGCATTGTGATGAGGATGGAATTCACTGTTTTTTGGCAAAAATATTTTTGTTTTTTTAGAAGACAATGATCGAATAAATTCATAATCTCCAAATCTACCAAAATCTGATGGCAGCCTCTGAACTTTTGATGAAACTTGGATCATGTATTGATCTAGTAAAGTGAACCAGCCAACATCAAAAGCCCAGTGATGCAAATGGCACAGCGCTAACCCATTCCAAATATCATCCTTGCCCATATAGCTATGCGGAACAATATGGGCGGCTTCTACTTCCCAAGATAAAAAATCTGGTGATTTTATTTTCATTCCGCAGATGGCGCATTTACAATTGTACGCTTCAATAACTGCTTGACGAAATCCTCTTGTTCGTAAAGTAGATTCTCTGGTTACTTTTATAACTTTTCTTCCTTTATCAAATGGATTGTAGTTTTCAGGTCTTGAGGATTCATTAATCTTCTTTACAATTTTTTGAACTTCATAAGATTTAGTCGGTAAAAATTCTTTTCTTTCAGATGGTATATTTGAAAGATTTAGCGCTTCATCGAAACCCTTCTCAGTCAGCATCCATTCTTTTTTATTTGTAAGTTGAAGAGTTTGCGAGGGACGTGAAACCAATTTATCATTTGCCAATGAGTCAGCTGCTCGAAAAAGTAATCTATGCCAGAGGAGCGATTTCTTAACACGATTCTCTTTACGATATACAGTTTGCAAGAAGGCAGTGCGTTGCTGTTCACTCAGTCCAAAATCATTCGCTATCTCATCAACAATCTTTTCTCCCAAACCAAACTCTTTGATTACACCACCATGTTTTAATAATGAACGAAGCAATGCTTGTTCAACTTGTGCCCGTGTTGGCATGGCAAATTGTTCATTCATTTTACTTTCGTAACTCATAGTAAACCCAGTATCTTCTGCTGGTTCAATCACTCTGTTAAATTTAAGGGCTGTTCAAACGCGTTCAGATACAAGGCGCGCAAAAACCGGTACGCGAGGCGTATATGAAAATACGTTGAGCGCAGCGGTTTGCAGCGCAACACAGTAGATGAATGGGTTTCAACAGCCCTTCCTAGCTCTTTAAGCAGTATTTTTTCAGCTTGTATCTCAACATCCTCTCCGATATTCCCAAAATTTCGGCGGCTTTTGTCTGGTTATCCTGCGTTTTTTCCATTGCCTCGATAATTAATCTTTTTTCTAAATCATCGACCGAATCGCGCAAGACGCCTGATGCTTTCTTGTCGGAATCATCGGCTGGCAATACCGATTTGAAGGGCAAATCATCCGTCGTAATGTATTGATTGCGCGCGATTACAACGGCTCTTTCTATAATATTGACCAGTTCGCGAATGTTTCCCGGGTAATCGTATTTTAAAAGAATGTCACGCGCCTGAGCTGTCAGTCCCTGAATGTTTTTTCCGTTTTCGGCGGCAAATTTATCAATAAAATGATCGATTAAAATGCTTAAATCTTCTTTTCTTTCTCTCAAAGGCGGCAGGGACATGGTCACAACTTTTAAACGGTAAAAAAGGTCTTCACGAAAGGTTCCTTCTTTTACTTGCGTCTCCAAATCGCGATTGGTTGCACTGATAATTCTGACATCGACCTGGAGATTGACATTGCTGCCCAATCGTTGGAATTCGCGTTCCTGCAAAAAACGTAAAAGTTTAACTTGTATGGTCGGACTTAACTCTCCTATTTCATCCAGAAAAAGCGTGCCGCCATCGGCTTCTTCGAACCGGCCGATCCGGCGGGAAGACGCGCCGGTAAAAGCGCCTTTTTCATGGCCGAATAATTCGCTCTCCAGCAAATTTTCATGGAGCGTCCCGCAATTAACCACGACTATTGACTTGTGCGCCCGGGGACTCAATTGATGAATCAATCGTGCCAGTAATTCTTTACCGGTTCCGCTTTCTCCCTGAATCAGAACAGATGCTTTGCTGGCGGCTACACGTCCTGCCAGATTAATAAGTTCAGCCATGCGCTGACTTTTATAGATAATTTTATCCGCGGTAACGCCTCGTTTGCTTAAATCTTCCTTTAAAAGTTTGTTTTCCTGAATCAGCTGTCTTCTTTCCGCTAATCTGTTGACTAGAATTATTAATTCATCCAGTTCAACAGGCTTTGTTATGTAATCAATAGCGCCTGCTTTCAGAGCTTCAACCGCCGTTTCAATTGTTCCATAAGCGGTGATTATAATCACATCTATTTCCGGATTAATTTGCTTTATTTCTTTGAGAACCTGCAGACCGTCCATGCCGGGCATTTTGTAGTCCAAAAGAATTAAATCAAAATGACCACCCAGGACTGTTTTAAGCGCTTTTTCTCCTTCTTCCGCCTCCATCACGGTATGGCCTTCGGAACGCAGAAAATCGCGCAGCATTTCTCTTTGGGATTGACCATCATCAACTACAAGAATACTCAGATTTTGCATGAATTATTAGTCCTTGTCTTTTGAGGGTGTTTCATTGAATCTTTCGCGAGGCAAAATAACTTCAAATATTGTTCCTTTGCCTTTTCTGCTTATTACCTGTATGTCTCCTCCATGACCACGGATGATTTCAAATGCTAAAGGTATACCCAACCCTACACCCTTTTCTTTGGTTGTATATTCCGGGCTGAAAATCTTTTCTATTTCTTCTGATGTCATGCCGCAGCCTGTATCGGAAATTCTGGTGACAATATAATTCTTTCCATGCTTATCTACTGTGATGGTAATTTTGCCTTTCGCTTCCGTTATCGATTCCATGGCATTT
>AWGX01000776.1 GCA_000495415.1 Smithella sp. ME-1
CCCCCCGGGACATACCTTCTAAAATGCCGTTCTTTCTTCCCGCAATGAGCATATTGTCAAAATACCAACATTTACTAGCTTTTATCTTTAATTAACATAAGCCACGCACACTGACAAACCTTTTAAACCCTCACAATTTAGTCAATATTTCTTTTGACATAAAATCTTTATTCATATAATTTTATGAAATGAAGCAAAAAAGCAAAGCCACGTCATCGGATACTTCCAAAAAGCACAATAAGGCGGAAAAATCGCTAAATCAAAGTGAAGAAAGATATCGAATGATTCTGGAAAACATGCAGGAGGGTTATTTTGAAGTTGACCTGACCGGTAACTTCACTTTTTGCAATGATTCGTTGTGCCGGATTCATAAGCGCTCAAAAGTTAAAATGATTGGGATGAATAACCGTCAGTACATGGATAAAGAAAACGCGAAAATAGTTTTTGAAGTATTTAATAGAATTTACAAAACAGGGGAACCCTTACCAGAAATTAATTGGCAGATTATAAGAAAAGACGGAGTTACGCGATATATCGAAGCATCTGTATCATTATTGAAAGATTCATCAGGCAAACCAACAGGATTCAGAGGAATTACTCGCGATATTACTGAGCACAAGCTGGCAGAGAATGCTCTACTGGAAAGCGAGGCAAATTATAAGCAGCTTTTTGATAACTC
>AWGX01000777.1 GCA_000495415.1 Smithella sp. ME-1
AATCCCCCGCCAGCGGGGGACAGGAAATGAAAGGACATCAGAATGAAAACCGTTCCCGGGGAAATCAGTATTGGTGAGTTGGCCAAGAAACTGGAAATGAGTCAACGCACCATTCGCTATTACGAGGAGATTGGTCTGCTTAATTCCATCAAACGTGTTGAAGCCGGCCGCCGGGTCTATACAGATGAAGATCTGCGTCGCCTGAAATTGATCAAGCGACTGAAGATTATGGGAATGACTCTGTCGGAAATGCAGGAATTGGAAGCAATGTGGACAATTGAAAAATCTAATGATAAAGTTCTCGGGCGACTGTTGGAGCTAATGGGCAATCAGTTGCGCAGGCTGGAAGATCGTATCGCCGATCTTAATATTTTGAGAAATGAGATCATGGAATATCAGAAACGGATTAAATCCAAAATGGGCAAATAACATAAATCTTCTTGCAATATTTAACAATCTGATGCTTTATCCCCGATACAAATTAAAGAAAACATCATGTAAAATTAAACGGAATCGAACATCATTATCAATATTGATAATGTTTTGTTGAAGAAGGAGTAATATAAAAAATGGAAAAATTTTTCTATCCACTCAGCATGGTGGTTATAGGTGCTTCAGTAAAGAGAATGAATCTGGGGCATATTATTGTATTGAACAACCGGAAAAACGGATATGAAGGAAACATCTATGGTGTGGGCAGTAAAGAAGGAGATATTGCCGGCGCGCATGTTTTTGACAGCGTTGATAAGCTTCCGGAAGTTCCTGATGTCGCCATTATCATTTCCCCGGCAAAGACTGTTCCGGATTTTATGGAGGCCTGTGGGAAAAAGGGCATTAAGCGGGTGGTCATCGAATCCGGCGGATTTAGCGAATATTCAAAAGGTGAGCGAACCATGGAGAAAAAATTACTGGAGATTGCCGACCGTTACAATATTCGCTTCATCGGTCCCAACTGTGTAGGCACGGTAAATTTCGATATCAAAATGATGATGCCCTTCGGTTTCTTCCCGGGAACACCATCCGGAGGACGCGTGGCCATGATCGTTCAAAGTGGTGGTGTCGGCGGTTCCTACCTTAGAGAATTAGGCGACAATGCCATCATCCCCGGCAAATTCGCTGCTATCGGCAACAAATTGCAGATAGACGAGGTAGATGTTTTTGACTATCTGCTCAAAGATGAAAAGACCGATGTTATCACAATGTATATGGAAGGATTCAAGCGCGGGAGAGCGTTTTTTGATTTGGCGCTTAAATCGGACAAACCGATAATAGTCCAAAAATCCAACCGCAGTAAGCTCACCGCCAGTATCGCTCAGTCTCATACAACAGCCCTTTCTGCCGACGATGACGTTGTGGACGGTTGTTTTCGACAGGCAGCAATCATCCGTGCGGAAGACGACATCGACTTTATTAGCGCTGTAAAAATTATCCGTCTTCCTCTCATGAAAAGCAGGCGGGTTGCTGTTCTTTCCCGTTCCGGCGGACACGCCGTCATGACTGTTGATGCCTGTGCCAAATTCGGATTTTCGCTGGTTGATTTTCCCGAGACTTTCTTTGATACGATAAAAACCATTTATCACACGCGGATAATTGCTCATCAGAACCCTCTCGATCTCGGAGAAATTTTTGACTACACCATATTTACCCGAATACTGGAAGAAGCTCTGAAGTTGCCGGATGTTGACGGCGTTCTGTTCAATCACCTTTATGTGTCCAGTTATGAAGGTGAAACGTCGCGAGAGTTCTTAAGTAATGTCGGCAGGCTTGTGGAAAAATATCAAAAACCGGTAGCGGTAACAATTATTACAGATGCTCCCGAACTTCTTAATATATCTAGACACCAGGGATATCCCCTTTTTACTACTCCTCTGATGGCGGCAAAAGCGCTCAATGCTTCTGCTACCTACTATGAAGAGAAAACTGCCAGGGATGCCAGGGGAGAAATTGCTTCTACGGTTATCGATTTGGAGGCAATCAATAAAATTAAAAACCTCTGTAAAGCTGAAAAGAGAATTCCGCTGACTGATGAAGCGCTGCAAATTGCCGAAGCCGCTGGTATTCGAGGTATTTCCAGCGTTACCGTTAAATCGGCAAAAGCATCTGACAAAATCATATTTGATTTTCCTGTTGCTGTAAAACTTCTTTCCCGTGATGCATCCCATAAATCCGATGTTGGTGGTGTGCGGCTAAAAATTAAGAATCACAAGGAACTTGCTCAGGCCATATCCGGCATGAAAAAGACTTTCAAAATAATCTCTCCTCCACCGACTATTGACGGCTTCCTTATTCAGAAAATGGCGGCAGAGGGTGTGGAATGCTTTGTTGGTGGTCGACAGGATCCGGTCTTCGGTCCCATTGTTGTTGCCGGTCTGGGCGGTATCTTTCTCGAAATTTTCAAGGACACAGCTGTCCGTCTCGCTCCGGTAACGAAAAACGAAGCTATGGACATGCTGAAAAATCTGAAGGCTTATTCCATATTACAGGGGGCAAGGGGAAAGATGAAAGCAGACATAGATGCTTTTGCCGATGTAATTTGCCAGGTGTCACAGCTTTTGGCAACGGTTACTGATCTCGCCGAAATCGACCTGAATCCCGTTATCGTTCATGAGGCAGGCAAAGGAGTTTCTATTGTCGACAGCCGGGTATTTTTTAAGTGACAATAAAAAAAGTTTTTTGCCCAAAAAATTACTTTAATGGCAGACCTATTTGCTCGAACGCTTAAAAAATTCCCTGAAGCTTTGCAGTTCCAGCATCAGAAAACCGGCATGCAGGTAGCAGGCAAAAAGCCACAGGGGGACATTAAATATATTTGTGTAGTAGTAATCAAAATATCCAAGCTTGGATGTAGCCCCTTCCCAGAAGCAGCCGACAAACCCCATGATCAGACAGGCTTTAATGGCCGTGGCCCGATGTTCGCTGATGAAAATGATGCGGGCTATCCAGGCCGCGAGAACAATCCAGAAGTAGATCATCGGATGTGAATTCCCCGCCATTCCTGAGCCGAAGTAGACGAGTGTACACACTGCAGCATTGACAGTTAAAATAAGATAGCTTGGTTTTTCCTTCCATGAAGTCGAAAATGGACGCGTGGCAAAATAAAAACCTGCTGTGGCACAGAGAAATATGGGAAATGTCCACGCGGATTGTCCCTGAAATATAACATTCAGCGGTTGCCAGTAGTAAACGAGAATGTTGTTATCAATGTGAAAAAATTTGTCGCACACGGTGAACCATGCGGCCGAAGCTATGATGCCGATGGCAGTAAGTATGTGGTATGTTTTCATTTAAGCCTCCAATTATTTTTAATTTTACTATATCCACCCCAGTGGAATAAAGACAACAAAGCAGATAAGCACGACAGAGGCCATAAATCCCACGAAAAGCGCCTGTTTTCTCGTTGTCGGAAGATCATGTACAAGGAAGCAGACCTCAAAGTATGACAAGTAGCAGGTAATTAAAAGAAGCCATGGGAAGGATGGCTGCCACCACCAGTAGTTCCACTGCAATCCGCCGATGCGATTCAGGGTAATCTCCACGATAACCGAGGCTACTGCCATTATGAGGGCTAAAACATGGCGGTTGTTGATTTTCCCGCCGAACATCATCTTTTCCTTATCGGCTGGCAGGACTTTGGCCGCCGCAAGTCCCATGAGCAGGAACATGAATATAATCTCTATGTTCCATCCAATAAGGGGTTCATAGGCAGTTGGGTAAATGCACTGCCATACCGCAGCATAGCCGCCTGTGGCAGTATGAAAAAGGCTGTTCCAAATTTCGCTGAAAGCATCCATGAAAAACAGCGCAAGGCCGCCGAAAAAAACGGAATAATTTTTGTTCCGTAATTCATCTGCATACGCATTTAATACTATTAAAAGAAGGGGGATCACATACCATTTGAAGTGCGTATAATCCCTGAGAATGGACTCGGCGAATTCGGTCCCGGCCCCTTTACCAGTATAGGTAGTCCAGAAAGGAATCGACCATACAAACAAATTGGCAATTCCAATAATAAGCCATATGATTTTAGCCTGGCGTATCCGTGGTGTACTTTCGATCATACTCTTACCTCCATAAGACGGGTTAAACTACTTTTCATATGCCGCACTGCCTCTTCGTGGAACCTCCACTCTCCCGCTCCATTTATTCACCGGTGAAATTAATCACAGGGGCTTAAAATTGGATGCACTATTCCTGCCTTCATGGCGCATCCGGGAACATCAGGTGCGCCTGTCAGGAGAGTGCGAAAAGGAATCCAGGCTTATTTCGGAACCGTTTTAACGCCCATCATTGCCATTCCGGCGGTGAACATTCTCCCCACGCCGCTCTTTCTATTCTTCATGATGTGCTCGTAGAGTTCTTCGTGGTCCTTCGGCGGTACAAATTCCACCGATTTCTTTTTTAATTTCAACGATCCGCACTTGCATGTGGTAACGCACAGACCGCAACCGATGCATTTCTTTTCGTCGATGGCAACGGCTTTTTTACCGGAGGCGTCCATCACAACGGCACCCATGTGGCAACGTTTGGCGCAGCGCCCGCATCCGTTGCACGACACCGGTTCCACCGCAGCGTAATAATTACTGGCCACAAAATCTACCGGCCGGGGCACCGCATGGATCATCTCCATTATTCCGCAGCAACATTCGCAGCATGAGCAGACGAATTGCGGCTCGCGCGAGGTTGATGGCATAAGCACCAAGCCGTCTTTTTCGTTCTGGTCAAGAATCTCGAAGGCCTCTTTCTTCGATATCTTCCGTCCGAATTCCCATTTGTAATGATTGGCCTTGTCGTAAAAATCCCTGAAAAACATGCAGACTTCACGGCGGTCGGTTACTTTACACGGATCGCCCAGAAGGTCCTTGCCCTTTTTGCAGAGGCAATCGATGATTCCGATTTTATCCTTTGCCTGATCGACGATGTTTCTGATCTCGTCATAGGTGGCTATGGCATGATCGGGGGTAATGCTTTCCCCGACCGGTATGACGCGCATCTGCGGCACCGGTGTGGTAAGGTACTCTGTAAGATATCGTTGTGTCACGTACTTCCGTATATCGAGGAAAAGGCCGGCAGTGAGATGCCAGTGCTGCATTTCCAATACCCCTACTATCAGGGGATGCAAAGCGTACGTTTTTTCTTGCTTCGTGTACATTCCAAATATACTGCCCCTTCGTTCCATTTCGTCAAGCAGATCGCGAAATTCATCCTTCGAGAATTCTTTCTGGTCGACCCGCGCATAAATTGAATCAAGGGTTTCAAACCGGTAATCGAGATACAGGGCCGCTTGCGCCTCGCGTAGAGAGAAGAGATATTGCAGGAGCCGCAATTCTATTCCCGTAAAGGTCCGGGGAAAACCGACCGGCATCGTATTGAGATGCTTTTGCAGCCTGCGGTATGTTTTCTTTGCTTTATTGAACAGAGAGAGATTGTAGTTTAAACTGCCAATGGCTTCTTTCATGGGTGGACCTCCTGTTGATTATATTTTTCTATAAAGATTAAAACTGAAATAAAAAAGGGCGTTTATTTTTAGTGGCCTAACTATCGGCACATATAAAATCTCAATTATTTCAATTTATAAGTTTACAGATTATTCATTACGCTGAATCGCGACGCAAAATCATATTGTTCCAGATCCTTCTTCGCCAGCTTTCGCGATGGACACTTGTGCAAACAGCGGCCACAGAAATCGCCGCAGATAATCCCGAAACAGTTTTCCAGCATGGATTTATCGTAATAATGCATCTCCCCGCTCGATTGCGCTATGGCATAATTGATGAATGATCCGGGACCATCGGGAATTTTGATATCGCTTCTTCCGCCGGAGCCCTTGACCATTCCATGGATGGCATAGGTACAGCGAACATTGTCATGTGCCGCATATTCGAAGGTTCGTTCGCCAATTTCCACAGATTGCTTTTCCTCTGCAGAAATCGCCTGTGTGGGACATGTCTTGACGCAAATTAAGCCGCACTGCTCTTTACGGCATAGTTTCGGTCCGGCATATAGTGGCGTCGGCTCAAGTTCCGCAGATGTTAAAATCGAATTGAATCGCTGCATGGTGCCAAATTCAGGCGTCAATGCCAGTCCATTCCATCCGAATTCCGCGATTCCTGCCGCTACCGCTGCATGACGATGCGAAAACTCAGCACGCAATTTTCCTTCAACGAGGCTTTCATCCATGTATTTAGTCATACTGGTTAACCACGTAGGCAGGAAACAAAGACTTTGGTGACCATGGTATTCGAGTAATTTCGCAACGCGGTTGACGATGCGTGAACTTTCGATATTTGTTAATCCGTATCCGTAAAAAAGATAAGGCGTGATTGATTTGCTCTTATCATCGTGTTCTCCCCACACATCAGCCGCGCCCTGATGAATATGCAGTCCGATTGAAATAACCGACTTGCATTTCGGCATAAAATCGGTTGGCCTGTGTCCCTCCGGCGCATGGGCGAATCTCTCCACCGGTGCGATACCTACCAAATCGGCGCCAAGTTGCAGCAGATTCTCAACTATTCTACTGGTAAATTTATCCATATTGTTCTCCTGTCAAAATAAATTATATTTGGTTCAGCATGTCTTATTGCTGGTGCGGGCGATTATTTCATCCTGCAGTTCGGGCGACAAGTCACTAAAATAAACCGAATATCCGGAAATTCTAACCATTAAAAAAGGATATTTATCAGGATTCTCTTTGGCCTCACGAAGCGCCGCCGCATCCAGCACGTTCAACTGTACCTGCATACCACCGCGTTTGAAATAAACATCAAGAAGTGAATTCATCAGACTGCGTCCTTGTTCATCACGCAGGGTGTTTGCATCAAGCTTCAAATTGAAATTAATGCCGTTGGCGATTTGCTTATAATCAATTTTGTTCATGGAGTTAATAAGCGCAGTCGGCCCGCTTTTATCCATGCCGTTCTGCGGTGCCATACCCGAAGGAAATGTTCCTCCGCGTAATCTGCCGCAGGGCAGTGCGGCCGTCATTTTACCGAAATGCATATGAGCAGTATTGGAATAAATACCCGCAATATATTGACCACCACGTGTGTTCTTTCCGGAATTGTGCATGGCCTTCGCGTATTCGTCCACGACAAATTTCGTCCAAAAGTCTGCGCGATCATCATTATTGCCGAATTTGGACACTCGTCTCATTATATTGAACCAATAAGGATCGGCATCTCTCGCGGCCAACACATCGCGCAACCGCGAGAGCGCTATTTTCCCTTCCTGAAAAACGAGTCGCTCTATGGCACACAGAGAATCACCGGCAGTCGCTATTCCCACGCCTTGAATACCTGAAAAATTATAATGAGCGGCGCCCTGTGTGGCGCAAGCTCCCGAAGCGAGACACCCATCGATGAAGGTGCTGGTAAGTGGAATGGGACGATAGCGGGCATGTGCCAGTTCAACGCATTGCAAATCTTTGATCATTCTCCCGACTATGTGATTCAATTGAGTAACAAAGGCGACAGTCACGTCATCCATACTTTGCATCTGCTCGACAGGAAGTGTCTTCGCACCGATCCGCAGACGCGAACCAAAACATCGTCCCTGATTTAGCGCAAGTTCCATCGCCAGCGGCACATTCACCATGGCCGCGTCGGTTGAACCGAGAGTTTTGCCCGGAGCAGTTGGCTCGACACAACCGATAGCCACGTAATCACGGGCATCGCGAATATCATACCCGACTCCTGTCATTGTCGGTATGATAACATCATCGTTGAAAAGCGAAGGTGTATTGCTCCCGCCCGCTAAAACTCCATATATAAGTTTTCTAAAATCATCAGGAGTTCCTTCATGAAGACGCGCATGGAAATTCGGCTGACGCATGCGCAAATCATTAGCTATGTCAATCAGCATATAACTCAATTCATTGGTCGCGTCGTTTCCATTTCTGTCTATTCCTCCAATGGTGACAACCTGCCAGCTTGGCATGCCTTCGAACACTCTGGTGAGATTCTGCGAAAATACCGGAATGGTCTCGCAAAGCTTGATACTGAAAGCAGCGAGCAATTCGCGCGCTTGCTCAGGAGTGATTCGTCCAGCTTCACGATCGCGCTGATAGTAGGGATATAGTAATTGGTCAACGCGCCCGGGACAAACGGTTTCCCCCATGCTTTCCTGAAAAATGGCGATGTGAAGAAAGAAAAGACTCTGGAGAGCTTCTCGAAAAGTATTTGCACCGTACCGCGGAATATTGCGGCAGACAGCGACTATTTCAAGCAATTCAGCACGGCGAGCCGAATCTTGTTCTTTCTCGGCAAGCTCTTGCGCATAATCAGCATACCGTTCACCGAAAAGGGCAAGTGCCTCAGCGGATATAAGTGCAGCTTGATAGAAAGCATCTTTCTCCTTATCAGTATTGAGTTTTCTTAAATTCTCAATTTCTTTTTTGATTCCATCGGTGCCGAATGCAATGAGCTTAGCGTGATCAGGGGTTAAGTGCGCGATACCACCTACCTCATTTATGAAGTAATCTTTCGCCTGCAATTGTTTCCATGAATAACAAATGCGGTTTAACAGATTAGGAAAAGCTTTGGCTACGATAAAACGGTTTTGCCAGAAAGGCATGATCATCGCCAGTTTCAGTTGTTCTTTCCGGGAAATAAGAAGAGGATTCACACGGCGCTTGGGAAATTTCAACAAATCCAACAACACCACCAAACCATGGGATTCAGGATAGATGATCCCACCTACCCGCTTTGACGTGTAATTCCCGACAATCAATTCATCAGGATAGATGATGATGCTCTTATTGTTCAGGACATAGCCCAGCGCCTCGGCCATCTGAATGATTACCGGCTTTTTCCTGTTTGCTTTATTTCTAAAATACTCCGTCCACAAAAGTGCCCGCTCGGTGCATATACCCCTTTCGTATTCCTGCACCTCCCGCTTCAGACGTTTTATGCGTTCACTGCTGTTAACTTTAGCCGATGACTCCTGCATCATTTTACTCTATGAGTTAAGTTATATTAAAAATTGGTAATACCAATTACACTAAAATACAGCAATTTGTCAATATTTATTTTGAATATAAATGCAATATGTGGTATTGGTATTACCAAATCAAAACAAAGGATTAATAAAATTATCAGGATAAGAAGGATCTTTCTCGAAAAATTCACCATGATGAAGTTATTTTCGGGGCCGAACGATAATTTAATTTATATCTCTTGCTGAGATATGGTAATAGTGGCCATGGATAAAAAACTTTCTAATAAAATAGTCCGCGATATTAAACAGAAAATTCTTTCCGGAGCTTTACGTACCGGTGATCGTCTGCCTGCGGAACGGGACCTGGCTGAAGAATACAAGGTAAGCAGAATAACAATTCGTAACGCTATATCCAGGTTAGCTTATCTTGGCTTTTTACAGACTTTACCGCAGAGCGGAACATTTATCGCTGACTTCAGGAAAGACGCATCATTGGAACTTCTGGTTGACATCATTTCCAGTGATGAGGAAGTCGACAAATCCATCCTCATTGAGCTTATGGAAATTAGACGTATATTCGAAAGCTATTGTGCCGGTCGCGCAGTAATAAAGATGGATGACACAAACAGGAAAGAGCTAAGAGAAATGGTCAATGACATGATTGCAAACAGGAAAAATCCGGAACAATTGGTAGAGCTCGATTATAAAATTCATTACCTTCTGATGGAACTTGCCGGCAATAACGTTTTGCGTCTTTTATTCAACTCGTTCAAACCTGTTTATCAGTTTTATCTTAAGGTTTTTTACGCTGTACCTGAAAACGTGGCACGTATTTTACCCTATTACGAGCGATTTTGTAACGCAGCCGAATTGCGTGACGATCGCATTGCAGCATTTGTAATGAGCGAATTACTGGACTACGCTGAAATGGCTACGATCAGGATAATTGAAAAACTTTCCAGAATAAAAATAAAATAACTTAGTCCAAATTCTCTTTGCAGACCGTTAAATCAGATGTATTGTTCTCCTTTCTTCAGCGTAAGAATAGCTAGGGCAATACAACTCAGCACAATAAGATTTATCAGCCAGAGATAGTGATACGATCCGAATTTATCATATATAAGACCACCTAAAACCGGTCCGATTGCTCCACCGGCACCGATAAAAAAAGTTAAAAGACCATAGATTGATCCCAAGACATGTCTGCCGAAACGATGGGCTATAAGAAGCGGTATTACCGGCGCAAGCGAACCGTAACCGAATCCGTAGACGAGAGCGCAAACATAGAGATCAACGATGCTCTGCATATTCAACATAAGTATTGTTCCAGCCAGCATAAACGCTATTCCAATGAAAGAAACATATTTGGGATCTTTTATTTTGTCTGTCATCCAGCCGAAAAGAAACTGTCCCATAAAACCGGTCAAGCTTATCGCCGCCAGAGACGAGGCGGCGGCCATTTTGTCAATGCCAATGTCTGTAGCATAGGCTACCTGATGTACAAAAACAGCCATACTAATCATCACAGCCAGCCCCTGACAAACAGCCAATGTCCAGAAACGCGAATCTTTAAAAAGACTCCAAGTGGAGACTTTGTGGACAATCTGTGTCTCGGACAATTGAGCGCACATCGTTGTCGTATCTCCATCTGGCAAAAGGGAATATGCTTCAGGATTTGTTTTCCTCATCAGCGTTTGGGATATAACAATGCCCATAATTAATATAATGAAGCTTAACGCCATCAACCCGAAACGCCAGTTAAAGGCGCCGACAATGTAACCGGCAAGCGGCGTCAGTATAACAGTTCCAAAGCTTATTCCCATGGAAGCAATTCCGACAGCCAGGCCTCTCTTTTTGATAAACCATTTACTGACGGAAGAACTGCAGGCGACAACACCCATTCCGGCGGCTCCCAATCCAACCATTAATCCATAACTAAGGTACAAACCTACAGGAGTTTCTACAAAGCTGGTCATGATATAACCACAGGCGGAAATTAAAGCTCCTGTTGTTATTATCCAGCGCGGAGCAATACGATCCAGCATTCTGCCGACAAATATCGCGCAGAATGAATAAACAAGCATGTTGATAGCCGCAGCCATCGATATTACCGAACGCGACATACCGAATTCCGTCGCCATCGGTTTGAGAAAAACGCCGAAGCAGTAACGGGCACCGTAATTCATTCCCATCACCAGAAAAGCGCCGCCGACAATGTACCAGCCCCAGAAGATTTTTTGATTCTTGTCCATTGATACATCCACAAGCTAACTAATACCATTTCGATTTCAA
>AWGX01000778.1 GCA_000495415.1 Smithella sp. ME-1
AGCAAAATTAAAAAAAGCCGCCCAAAGAACAGCATATTTAGGAGAGAGAACACGGGTAGAGACAACGGTAGAAATAGAATTTGCTGAATCGTGAAATCCATTAAGGAAATCGAAAACCAGCGCAGCAATGATTATGAAGACAACAAATGCCATTGAATCAAGCATGTTTCAGGACAATTCCCTCCACGATGTTGGAAACGTCTTCACAAACATCAATTGCTTCTTCCAGGAGTTGAAAAATGTCTTTCCATTTGATCAGTTCTATTGCGTCTTTTTCAGTTTCGAAAAGATTGGCCATGATGGATCTTAAAGTAACGTCACCGGCATTTTCCAGAGTGTTGATTTCAACGCAGTCTGCGAGAATCGTCTGCGAATTTTTCATGTCGCGCATTGCATGAACAATGCTTTTTACTTTCTTTATGGAATCATTCAGTATTTGAGCCTGTTTGATGATTTCAGTGGAAGTTCTTTTAACCTTGTAAAGATGTATGCGGACAGCGGTAGCTTCTATAACATCTATAATACTGTCCATTTTGTTGACCAGCGCGTAAATATCTTCGCGATCTATAGGTGTAAGGAAAGTTTTGTGCATTTTTTCATATGTTTTATGGGTAATACCATCGGCCTCATGCTCGACTTCTTTGAGTTTGGCGACTCTAACATCTGAATAATCCATTGATTTGGCCATATCTAAAAAAAGCTTGCCGCCTTCTTCAATTTTATCGGCAAGTTCTTCAAAAAGCTCAAAAAAGTTTTCTTCTTTAGGGAACAGGCGCATGAGAAAATCCTCCTTGCGTTCGGTAGTAAATTAATGTTGTCAAAAACAATAAAATTTCTGGCAGTGCTCTAGCGAATTCTCGGGTATAATGCAAGTATTAAAAGTATATGTAATACGAAAAACAGGATTAATACCTGTTATTTAAGGACTTTAGCGTAAATAATTTTACTTTCGCCTTCGTGGTAAAAATTCTTTAAAAAAGCTTCCTGATGATAACCACAGGTTTCATAGAATTTATGGGTGGGTTTATACTGATTGCGGGATGATGTTTCCACGTAAACCTGTCTGCCGCCGCTTTGCAAAATAAGTTTTTCGGTTTCGGCCATTAACAATTTTCCCAATCCCTGGCCGCGTAAATCTTTTGATACAACAATCCAGTAAATGTCATAACTTGATGAAGTTGCCGGAACGAGACCATAACAGGTATACCCCACTACTCTTTTTTCGTCTTCGGCAAATAAAAACTGATAAGAACTGTCATGGGGTTGTGTCAGTTTTTCTTCCGCCAGTTCCAGTGCAATGTCTCTTTCCTCGGTGGAAAAGAAGCCGCTGGACTTTACAATTTCAGCGATGGTGCCGATATCCGAATGTTGTATTTGCTGACGATACGTAAAAGTTTTCATAATAATAACAAAATATACGGTAAAATTATTTTAGCGCATTATCAATTATTGAACCGATGGCTTCGTGATATTTTATTTTAGCCTGCTCAAGCGCCGCGGCAAAGCCGGCATCTGGTGACAAACAGGGATTTGTGTTGACCTCCAGTACCCATGGTTTACCTTTATTGTCTACCCGAAAATCAATACGCGCATAACCGCACAAAGAAAAAATATTCCAGCACTGCAGGGAAATTTCTTGCAGGGCTGATATTAATATAGAATCTTCATCCGGGAAATCAAATTTTCGTATCGTGTTATTATATTCAAACGAATCAGCATCCCATTTTGCTTTATAATCAACGATTTTTAGTTTGCCCGGGGCGTAATCCTTAAATAACATTTCGGCTGTCGGCAATACTTTAATCCCGGATTTATCTGAAATAAGTGCGACGTTGAATTCACGACCGTCAATGTACGCCTCAGCGTAACAGAAGCCGCCTAATTTTTCTTTACGATGATTTAATTCCTTTAAAACACTTTCTTTGTTTTTATATTTAACGAGAGAATTTTCATCAAGACCAATGGATGCGTGCTCCCAGGAAGATTTTATTAAATATGTTTTGGATTTGTTATTTAG
>AWGX01000779.1 GCA_000495415.1 Smithella sp. ME-1
CCAACAAAAATAGCGCTTTGATTTTGGAATGGTATCGCATAATTGCGATTGCATTACTGTATAACTTGTGCTTAAAATACCTCAATGAAATCTACCGGAGGAAGAAACATGAAAAGAAATAATTTTATTGTCTTGGCCTTGTCGCTGTTTGCTCTTTTTATTTTTTCCGGTTGCGCGGCATTAATTGCAGGAGGAGTCGCTGCCGGAGCAGGCACAGCAGGAACTTATTATTACATCAACGGCGAATTGAAAACTGATTACAGTTTTTCATTTGATGACGTATGGACAGCATGCGAAAAAACCATAGCGGATATGAAAGGCATCGAAGTTGTTCCGGAGAAAGAAATCGCCCGGGGAACAATCAATACATTAATAAATGATGAAAAAGTTAAATTCGATATTACATACAAATCAAAGAATTTAACAACTGTAGCCATTCGGGTAGGCTTACTCGGCAACAAACTATCGTCCCAGCTTCTGCATGACAAAATTGCCGATTACCTGGCTAAAAATTAGCCATAAAGTAGCCGGGTAAATTTAAATGAATAAAAAAGTCATCTTAGGTATACTGATAAGTATAGTCCTGGTTTATTTATCCGTAAGAGGGATTAATTTTCAGGATGTTTTCCGTGATCTGAAAAAAATTCAGTTTACCTATGTTATTTCTTTCATCGTCCTTGTAATGATAATGCAGTGGTTGCGATCTTATCGCTGGGGCGTTATGTTACAGCCGATGGAGAAAATAGATCAATTATCTCTTTTTTCAGTTACCTCGGTAGGATTTCTGGCAATAGCATCAATCCCGGCTAGAATTGGCGAACTGGCCAGACCTTATTTAATTTCCAGGAGAAGCTCCATAAAAATGTCTTCCGCACTGGGAACTATTCTTGTGGAAAGGGTACTGGACAGTTTTACCGTACTGGCAATGGCAGTTATTGTTCTTTTTTATACTGACCTGCCGCAATGGATGATTAAATCCAGCATCATCTTCTTTTTGCTTGCGGTGGTTATGTTTTGTTTTATTATATTTCTGATATTGCGCAGAGACACAGCGCTAAAGTTAATCAACACAATTTTAGGCAAGCTTCCGGGAAGGTTCGCTCATAAAATAGATGAGTTGATTCATCATTTTATCGATGGTTTTCAAATCATTACCAATGTAAAGCTGCTTTTGTATTTATTTTTTCTTTCGGCTTTAATCTGGCTTGTCGATGTTGCGGCTATTTACATGTTGCTTGAGTCGTTCGGTTTTGGTCTGCCGGTAACAACGGCTTTTGTTTTAATGATTATTCTAATCGTGGGTATAGCCCTTCCTGCAGGGCCAGGTTATATCGGCAATTGGCATTTTGCCTGTGTTCTGGCCTTGAGCCTTTTCGGTTTGGCTAAATCTGAAGCTCTCTCTTTTGCCCTTGTTTACCATTTCTTATCTATGGTGATCGTAGTTGTGCTCGGAGTCGCGTTTCTTCCCTTCAATAAATTTTCAATTCCCGATATGAAGAAACAGGCAAGTAATATCACGGAAAGTTAAGACTGGTCTTTCACTGCGATCTTCAGAGCTTTCAATTTTTTGTGCAGATTACTGCGTTCCAGACCAATCGCTTCGGCGGTCTTAGAAATATTTCCTTCGTTCTCTTCCAGCTTCTTTAAAATAAATTGCCTTTCGAAATCCATCTTCGCATCCCTCAATGAATCTCCCGCTGCAAATTGAGCGCCAAAAGCAACTTCGGATTCCTCTTTAACGCTTAAAGGAGGAATATCCCTATCCGTTATCACATTAGAAGGAGTCAGGATAATCATTCTTTCAATGATATTTTTCAGTTCCCGCACGTTCCCCGGCCAATCGTGCTTCATCAACAAAGCCATTGCATCATCCGTCAATG
The DNA here is from genome assembly GCA_000495415.1 of Smithella sp. ME-1. The sequence goes on from AWGX01000779.1 coordinate 1,881, forward strand.
TCTTTGGTTCCAGACCTTCTTTCGTGGTAAAGTCCAGAATAAAGCGTTCTACAAGAGGCTTAATATCCTCCTTTCTTTCACGCAGGGGTGGAACAACCAGAGGAATTACATGCAGACGATAATAAAGATCCTGCCGGAAACGTCCCACCTTCATTTCCTCTTCCAGATCTTTATTGCTTGCCGCCAGAACCCGCACATCCATATCAATCAATTTATTGCCGCCGACCCTCTCAAACTTTTTTTCCTGTAAAATACGCAGAATCTTTGCCTGTGCTTTAAGGCTCATATCGGCGACTTCATCAAGAAATATTGTGCCTTCATGGGCAAGATCGAATTTACCGCGCTTTTTCTCCGTAGCACCGGTAAACGCTCCTTTTTCGTGTCCGAACAATTCACTTTCTATAAGCTCTTCAGGTATCGCAGCACAGTTGACCTCTACAATATCCTTGTGTGATCTCAAACTCAAATGATGAATCGAACGCGCCACCAGTTCTTTGCCTGTACCGTTTTCTCCCATAATTAAAATCCAGGCGTTCGTGGGAGCGACAATACTGATCATTTCTTTAAGTTCAGTTATAGCCGGGCTTGTGCCGGTGAGTTCATACTGATGAGAAACTTTCTCCTTTAATAAAACGTTTTCTTCCTGCAAACGCATTAAATTGATCGCATTGTTTACCAGAATTATAATTTTATCCAGCGACAGAGGTTTTTCGATAAAATCGAACGCGCCAAGTTTCGTGGCTTTCACTGCTGTTTCGATTGTGCCGTGACCGGACATTATAATTACCAGCATCCGCGGATTTATCTTCTTGATTGCCTGAAGAGTGTCCAGACCATCAATGCCGGGCAGCCAGATATCCAGTAAAATCAGCTGGGGCATTTCTTCTTCAACAATCTTAATCGCCTCTTCACCGCTGCCCGCAACAAGAACCTGATAGCCCTCGTCTGTTAAGATTGCCTTCAACGATTGGCAAATGCTTTCTTCATCATCAACTACTAAAATTGTCTCGTTCATATAATTTTTTTAATCCATTCATTTCTTTCAATATATTACGGGTATTATCCCCAGAGCAAGCTTGGCCGTTCATACTCTCCGGCGAGTCTATACTTCCGCTACCGTCAGGTGGCAGGGACAAGCTTCATTCCATTCGCTTTCAATCTGGCTCACTAAACCGGCAACTGAAAAGAAACAGCGGTTCCCGTTGGTGTATTATCTGCAACGATTACCTGACCACGATGATCGGAAATGATTGAGCTGACAATTGCCAGACCAAGACCCGTTCCCGCCTTTTTTGTCGAAAAATACGGCTCAAAAACTTTTCTTTTATAACTTGCGGGGACGCCTCTTCCATTGTCCGCCACTGTCACTGTGGCTTTACGATGCTGCTCATCATAGCTGACTATAATATCAACATGACCACTCTTTTTGTCAATTGCCGCAACTGCATTATCCAGCAGATTAATCATTACTCTGTTTATTTGCTCCGCATCCAAATCAAATTTCGGCAGCCCTTCGGCAGGTTTTAATTCAAATACGATATCCTTGTGTGCATCCTGAAAAAGTAAAACGGCGTCCGAAACTACGGCGTTCAAGTCATTGGGAGACAAAGTCGTCACAGGCATCCGCGCGTAACGTGAAAATTCATTGACCAGATTTTTCAGCACCTCAACCTGATCAATAATTGTCTGCGTGCATTCTTTAAAAACTGAACCATCTTCCCCCAATTTATCACCATATTTTTTCTGCAATCTTTGCGCGGAGAGCTGAACCGGTGTCAGCGGATTCTTGATCTCATGCGCCATGCGGCGGGCAACCTCACGCCAGGCAGCCGCACGTTCCGCTTTCTGCAGCTGGGTTAAATCTTCAAAAACCACGACATTACCGGAATGTCTGCCTTCATCATCACGAATTGTTGTAATAGTAAGCAAAACAGTAATGGCTTTATCTTTCAACATAACTTCCAACTGTTTTTCTAATACGCTTTCATCGTTTTCTTTCATTTCCTGCAGAAATTCGTCAACAAGAGAAAGATGTTCCGGCATCATCAAATCACGATAATTTTGTAAAAGCACCTTATCTGCTTTTATATCAAACATGATTTCCGCAGCACGGTTAATAGTAGTGATCATTCCGTTTTTATCTACGGAAATAACTCCCGCGGAAACATTGCGCAAAACCGTTTCCATATATTTTCGCCGCTGTTCCAGATTTAAATTCGCTTCCTCCACGCTGCTCTTGCTCTTCTTTAAATCCACGGTCATCTGATTAAACGATTTGACTAGAAGTCCGATTTCATCGTCCGCTTCAATATTAATACGACTATCCAAATCCCCTTGCGTAATTCTATTGGTAGCCAGAACAAGATCCTGAATAGGATCAGTGATTCCCTTAGCCAAACTCAACCCAAACCATGTAGCCAGGAATATGATGACGAGGGTCACTATAGTTAGAGTAATTATATAATTTGATTTAATCGGATTCTTCAGCAGTTTAATTTTCCCATATTGTTCAGATGCATCGGCTATGCTTCTTAGTTTATCAACAAAGCCCTTAGGAACAATGTAACTGACTGAAACACGACCGATTACTTCAGAAGGCACCGCGGGAGAAAAAACCGGCACTATACCGACGACCGCGTCTCCTATACTGGTGGGTTGAATCGTAGATTGTTCTTTACCGGAATAAATATCTTCTATCGTTTTCGGATCGAGGGTTACAGAAACCAGTTCCGGATGTTCAGCATCAGGGAAAACCAATCTTTCTTTTTGAAAATCAAAATAAGTTTCGACCATGCCCACTTTGGAATTTTTCTGCCGCTGGCTGATAAAACTTTTCAGGTAGGCCGCCCGTTCATGCTCATATAAACGGTTTTGGGTAATGTCAGAACTTATCTGACGGGCATTGAACTTAGCCTGTTCTTCCATTTGCTGATAATAAACCTGAGCCACTTCCAGAGAACGGTTTAAGGCATCGCCAATCTTAATATTGAACCAGAATTCCATGCTGTAAGAAAGAAAATTGACAGCAAATAAGAAAAGTAAAAATGTCGGTATAAGAGACAATCCGACAAAAGTAGCTACCAGCTTGGTTCTAAGTCTGGAACCGATGATAC
>AWGX01000780.1 GCA_000495415.1 Smithella sp. ME-1
AACGTTATCGCTGCATCGCCGAAAAATCCCTGATAGTAAACTCCGAAATCCAAGCCTACTATATCGCCTTCATCGAGTATTCTTTCTGAAGGCATACCATGCACGACAACTTCGTTTATCGACACACAAAGAGCGTAGGGATAACCATTGTAACCTTTAAAAGCCGGCTTTGCACCTCTTTTTTCCGCAATTTCTGCAGCGAGTTTATCCAGTTCCTTTGTCTTTACGCCCGGTTTTATTTTTTCTCTAAGCCTGTTTAAAACCTCGGCAACGATACGATTACTTTTTCTCGCTTTTTCAATTTCATCCGGAAGCCTCAGAATTACCATGATAATCTTCCGTTATCTCCTGCGAGCTATATGTCCTTTTTTCATGAATCCTTCGTATTG
>AWGX01000781.1 GCA_000495415.1 Smithella sp. ME-1
TCCGCCGCAGAAAATGCTTTACGTTCACCTGTTAATCTGAAGCTTATCATCAAATCTTCGGAAACAGTCGTCAACGCGAATAATCCTATCGCTATCAAAACAACAATCGCCATAAGCGAGACAAGAAACACAAATCCCTTTTCCGATTCAGCTGTTTTTTTGATTGACTTACGGAGAAAGCACATGATTTTTCACCAAGACATCTGTTGTATAAGGAATTACTCTTACATTGCCTGTAAGCATATCCTTGATCTTTGTTCGAGCGATGATGGTTATACGAATGCGTCTGATATCCTTTATTAATGCTGCAGGACTGCCGTCACGGTCGAAATATTGAAACAAAGGTGTCGTTTCATCGTTGATGACTTTTGTCTCCGCATTGTCGTTGCCGCCCAGAACTGGCTGATTATTCCCGTTACTGACGTTTCTGTAAATGGCATTTTTTGTAGAATCGTAAGTATATAAAATGTATTCATTCCGCACTTCAACTTTCGAACCGTCCGGTTTTGTCACATCACCGATAATACCATCACTATTAAGATCCATTGATATATGAATCTGATTGGCACCGGCGATCTGAATTCCTTTATTACTGACGGAGGGCACGGTTGTCAGACTTAAATTTTCACCGTAAGGAATCGTCGACCACGTACTTCCCGTCGCAGGGGGCTTAGGATTAAATGATGCCATACGAATTTCCATAGCCATGATGTCCAGTACCGCGCGTGCATCCTGCTGGGTTGTGACCCTTCTGGTGACGCTTGCCGAAGAGCGTTGCGCCATGTTTACAGAAGCATAAATTGCTGCCATGATAAATACGCTGATGCCCAGCGCGATCATCAGTTCAAATAAAGTAAAACCTTTCTCCCCAGTTTTTTTATTAAAGTTTAATACTCGCATTAATAATCACTCTGCGGCAACACGATAATGCTGCTGCCAATTCCAGTTTTACTTCCGGGCCATTTTACTTTTACATTAAGCAAACGGGTATTCGCCGGAATGCTTGCGGGAGTTGTTTGCAAATAATGTACTTCAAAAAATGCATCGGCTGCGCCTTCTTGGACCTCCTTACCGTATTGGTCCATCCATTTTGTGTCAGCCGGTATATTATTGCCTCTTAAAATATTGTATTGGCATGTTTCAAGCTCCCTTTGCAAAACCGCCTGTGCCCTTCCCAAATAATCGGATTTCCCGGCACCGCGCCAGGCTAGCGACTGCATTTCGACCAGGCTTATTATTGCTACCGCGGATAAAAGAAGCGCTATTACACACTCAACAAGGGATAACCCTTTTTCAGCTTTTAAAAATTTCTTCACTTCTTATTCTTCCTGTTATACTGGTAATGATTTGTATGATTGAGCCAAGGGAGTTTTGCAATGTTACATGTCCAGGCGTACATGTGCCTCTTGATTGAAAAGTTATGTTATTATAAGTAGTATCACTTGTAAAAGTAACATTACTTCCGTATTTACTAAGATTATTCGTTACATTATAGACACAACCTAAATTGTTACAATTCACATCGCAACAATCTTTAACAGTATAATTATTATTTTCTCTATTTATAGTAATCCTATACTCTATACTTTCTGCCGCCGCTCTTTGCTTGGCAAGCTTCATATCCGACATTAATGCCGCAGCCGCTTCCTTGAGATTTCTGTTTGTTGTAAAAGATCTGAACATCGGAGTTGCAACCGTCATGAGAATGACGGCAATTACCATAACAATGAACAGCTCTATAGTACTGAAGCCTTTTTCTTTTTTGTGATGTGTACTGGAATTCAGCATTATTAAAACTCACCAACAAATCAGTACCGGACAAACAGGAATTTGGTAAAGTTTTCACCCCAGAAAATGTAAGCAATTACAGCCGCAGAAAGAAAAGGTCCGAAAGGTACCGCGTATTTCATGTCTTGTTTTTTGATAATTATTGTGATTATGCCGACAACCGCTCCGGCAAAAGAGCTGAATAAAAGAATGAAAATCAGTGATTTCCAACCCAGAAAACCTCCGATCATCGCCAGCAGTTTAATATCGCCTCCACCCATTCCTTCGCGTTTGGAAATCAATTCATAAACTACAGCAATCACGAAAAGAATACCGCCTCCGAGCAATATACCGAGCAACGCCTCCATCCAGGGCACTTCTGCCACAAAAACTGCAACCAGAAAGAATATGGGTATTCCCGGCAGTGTTAAAATATCGGGAATAATCTGATGATCCAAATCGATAAATGTAATAACAATTAAAACAGCCGTATATATGAAAAAAGCCAGAAATTTTAATGAAAGACCAAATTTAATAAATAATAACAGTGTCAATACTGCCGTAATTAATTCCACTAGGGGATAACGCCAGGAAATCGGCGCATCGCAATCGCGGCATCTACCTTGCAGTAAAAAAAAGCTGATTATTGGAATATTATCATAAAAACGAATGGGGTGATGGCAGTGAGGACATTGGGAATTTGGTTTCACAAGCGATGTTTTGGCCGGTAATCGAAAAATACAAACATTTAAAAAACTTCCTATGGCCGCACCAAAAATAAAAACGAAACAGTTCATGAGCATACGAACAATTCTCCGCTTCCTTTTAAGCTATATAATACAATTGGTGTAGATGCAGGTTTTGCTGGACGACTATAAAAGTTGCCCGGCGGTTCTGCCACCCTATCCTACAATGAAGACTTAGGTCAGTAACTTTGCGTCCCGTCTTTT
>AWGX01000782.1 GCA_000495415.1 Smithella sp. ME-1
GTCAGGATTCCCGGAGTGGGTAAAAAAATGGCAGAGCGCTTGATTCTCGAATTGAAAGAAAAAGTTCTCAAGAAAATAATGCTGGAGAAAGTGCCGGAAGCCGGTGTTCAAAGTCGCGTAGATGATATTCTAATGGAAGATGTTCTTTCCGCTTTGGTAAATTTAGGTTATAAAAACAATGTTGCTCAGGATGCTTTGGATAAGGTTCTGCA
>AWGX01000783.1 GCA_000495415.1 Smithella sp. ME-1
GGGGGATTAAGGGGGTGGGCGTGTTATAGCAGTGCGGCGCGTTTCCCGAACGCGCCCTGCTACTCCCGGACTGCGAGGCCTGCCCGGCAGGGAACCCCGGCGAATGCCTGGGTATGCAGGGGGAGCAGCCCCTACAATATCCACCTCCGTCACGGAGTCTACCCGGCGCATGCCGGGTGACACCTCTCCAGGCATGCGCCGGACTAGACGCGCCAGCGGA
>AWGX01000784.1 GCA_000495415.1 Smithella sp. ME-1
ACGGTGAATATTCCAGAGCTCGACGAGGAGGTGAAGCGACTGACAGCTTTATTCAAGCCAGTCGGACCGACGAACTTTCAGTTCAGGCTGCATCGAGGGGATTATCTTCTCCTCGAGGTGAATCCACGATTCTCATCTTCGCTCTCGCTAAGAACGGCGTTTGGCTTCAATGAGCCTGAGATGTGCATCGAGTATTTTGGTAAAAAGGTAAGACCGAACCCTGCGGTAATTAAGAAAGGAACGGCCGTTCGATACATCGAAGACGTTGTGAATTACGAATGATGGCCATTATTTCCGATATCCACGGAAATTTCCCCGCGCTGCAGGCGGTCATGTGTGAAATTGAAAGAAACGGCTGCGGGCAAATCATTTCGCTGGGCGATGTTGCTGGATATTACTGTCAGATCAATGAATGCATTGATATGCTCAGGCAAAAAAATATTCCGAATATCATGGGGAACCACGATTACTACCTGGCGTATGATCAGCCATGTCCGCGTTCAAATACCGCAAACATTTTGCTGGGATACCAGCGGGAGCATATTATGCCGGAGCATTTGGAATGGCTCAGAAATTCGGCTCCGAAGATGGAGTGTAACGGAGCGTCGTTTGTTCACGGCGGATGGAAGGACTATCTGGATGAGTATCTTACGATCGTCAACGAAGACTACTTCCGGAATGAACGCGCAACACATTTTTTTTCAGGGCATACACACATTCAGTCTCTGAGCCTGTTGGACCGTATCTGCCACTGTAACCCAGGCTCTGTAGGACAGCCGAGGGACAATGATCCCAAAGCGGCTTTTGCCCTTTTTGATGGAGAAAATGTTTATCTGAAAAGGGTTGATTATGACATCGATCGAATGGCAGCTAAGATGAAGGACTGCGGCTTCGACTGCTATTTCTATGAGGGTTTGTATTCAGGCCGTAAAATCGGCTCGTAACGAACCGGCATTGATCAAGGATAGAGAAGGGAAGAACAATGAAGTGGGAAAAAATTGGACGACTCTATTGTCCGTCAAAGGAAGATAAGTACACGCATGCGATGTTTCCTGTAGTTGATATAACGGACGGCAACAAAGGTCTTGTTCGCATTTATTATACGCACAGGGATAAAACGAATTATGGCTTCCCCACCTATATGGATGCATCCCTATTGGACGGTAAATTTTCGATCATCTACAATCATCATGAGCCAATCATCGAAAAAGCCTCCATGGGCAATTTCGATGACAGCGGTGTAAATGTAACGTCGATTGTCAAGATAAATGGTAAAAGACGCTTCTATTACTATGGCTGGAACCTCGGCGTAACGGTGCCGTTCAGGAATTCAATCGGAGTTGCGGAAGAGGCGGAAGACGGTATCACGATGAAGCGTTTGTATAATGGGCCTATAATGGACAGGTCGAGAAAGTTTCCCAATCTTTGTTCTACGCCGTATGTGATACGTGACGATAATCAATTCAAGGTGTGGTTTGCCTCCGGTGAACCCTGGATATGGATCGACGGAAAGCCGGCAGTCGCGTGTCATGTCGGTTACGCCGAATCGGAAAACGGTCTTGACTGGCGTCGTCAAAACGATCCGGCGGTCGGCCACAGGAGCGATGACCATGTCGTTACTACGCCTTGTGTATTGAAGGAAAAAGGCGTTTATAAGATGTGGTACTCATACCGCGGGAGAAAATACCGGATCGGATATGCCGAGTCCAGCAATGGCAGGACCTTCACACGTATGGATGAGAAGGTTGGAATTGACGTATCGGAAGACGATTGGGATTCTGACATGGTCTGCTATCCGTGCGTCTTTGACCTCCGTGGCGTGAGATACATGATTTACTGTGGAAACGAATACGGCAAAACAGGATTTGGTCTGGCCGTTCTAGTTGAGGAATAAACGTTTATGAAACTCTCCATTGTAACTACTCTGTATCAATCGGCACCTTATATCGAAGAATTCGTGAGGCGCGTCAGTGTTGAAGCTAAAAAGATCACCGATGATTATGAGATTGTAATGGTCGATGACGGATCTCCTGACAATTCCTTGGTCAAGGCTCTCAGTCTCCGGGAGATCGATTCGCACCTCCATATCATCGAGCTCTCGCGCAATTTTGGGCATCACAAGGCGATGATGGCTGGCCTTGATTATGCCCGGGGTGATCTCGTTTTCCTCATTGACGTCGATCTCGAGGAACCCCCGGAACTACTGACACGCTTTCATGCCGAGATGCAAAGTGGTAACTGGGACGTCATTTACGGCATTCAGCAGGATCGCAAGGGCGGCCTGATTAAGAAAATAGGGGGAAGATTCGGCTGGTGGCTTATCCAGCTGTTCGTTCCTGTTGATATTCCTTTCAACCTTTGCACTGTCCGTTTAATGCGCTCATCGTATGTCCGGCAACTGGTCCGGCACAAAGAGCACATGACGGCTATAGGCGGATTGTGGGTGCTGACTGGTTTCCATCAGCATGGGATCCTATTCGACAAGGCATCGCGCGGCGAATCATCTTACACCTTTGGCAAGCGGTTGCGATCGCTTCTTGATTCTGTGACCTCGTTTAGCCCGGTTCCCCTTTATGGTATCTTTTTTCTGGGGCTGGCGATTTTTTTCGTATCGTCTCTGGTGACCGCAGCCCTGATCATTCGATGGTTTGCCGGATATGTATTGGAAGGATGGATATCAGTGATGGTTTCAGTTTGGAGTCTCGGCGGCTTAATCCTGCTGAGCACCGGGCTCGTAGGACTTTACATCTCACGTATATTTATAGAAACCAAGAACAGGCCTTACGTCATCATCCGAAATATCTTCGGAACTCATGATCATCATGGCCAGCGACCAGAAAAATGAAATTGATTCTGAATCCTCAACGCTGATTAGAGTTAAGTGGGCTGTCAAGATCAAGAAAGGATGGAACCTTATGTCTATTAGTCATCAATATGCTTCTCGTTATACCAGCGACAAAGCGAATGCAGTTTATCCGGTCGAATTTGTCGTGCGGGCATTTCTGGGAACTTATCCGAATCTGCATATGCCACGAGATCAGTACGAGGGCCAACGAATCCTCGATTTAGGTTATGGCGACGGGCGGAACATGCCCTTACTGAACAATTTGGGAATGAAGATCCATGGCGTAGAAATTGCGGAAGATATCAACCTGCATATTAGAACGCGGATGAAGGCATTGGGGATACACACCGAACTGAAGGTAGGAACTAATGCACACATTCCCTATGAAAGCGGGTATTTCCAATATGTGCTTGCATGCCATTCATGTTACTACGTCGAGCCCGGCGATCAGTTTGTAGTAAATCTCACCGAAATAGCTCGCGTCCTTGAAACTGGCGGGTACCTCATTGCGTCTTTGCCGATGATGGGTTCATACATCCTCAAAGATGCCAAACCTCTTCCCAACGACCACTATGAGATCACCAGCGACCCTTATGGATTGAGGAATGGTACCGTATTTCGCGTCTTTCGTTCCAAGCATGAAATACGAAGGGTATTTTCAAAATTTTTCTGTGACTTCAACCTCGGATATTGCAATGATATGTTCTGGGGCATCCATCAGAAAGTATGGATATTGGTATGTCGCAAAAAAGAAAACAAGACGTAATACCGTGAGAAAATGGGACATGAATTCCGTTTTCCTAACGCTTTATGGCACTCTTGAATATGAAAATCGTACTGGAATTGAATTATGAAATGGTCTAAAGAATTTGTTCGTTATGTAGTCGTCGGTTTGACTATGAACATTTTCGGATTTTTGTTATTCGTTTTGATCACAAAACTTGGCGTTAGCCCTGTTTTGACGATTAGTATCTTATATCCCCTTTACATAGGTCTGGCTTTTTATCTCAACAAATATTGGTCATTCAATCATAAGGGGCGTACTTCAACGTCCGCCATCAGGTACCTAATTGCGTATGCGGGGTGTTATGCCTTGAATGTAGTCATGCTCAAATTCTTCAGTGGTTATCTCGGCTATTCACCTTTGGTCGTGCAGGTGATTGCCGTCATGATTATTGCTTTATTACTCTTCCTGACCCAAAAACTCTGGGTCTTCAGAGTGCGACGCGGTTCAGTGCACTATAAGCAGGCTCTATAAACTATGAAACGATGTCTTAATTGTACATGGATATTTGATAGTAATGAATGGCTTTGTCCGGGGTGTGGATGGCAACCGGATAAAAGCGGTTTTGTGCCGGTTTTCTCTTCGAAACTGGCGCAAAATAACAGCGGATTTAAAGCCTCTTATTTTGCACCAATTGCGGCACTGGAAGTGGGTAATTTTTGGTTTTGCGCTCGTAATGATCTGATTGTCTGGGCCCTGGGAAAATACGGCGCAAGCGTCTCATCGTTCATGGAAATTGGATGCGGGACTGGATTTGTATTGCAAGGAATTTCATGTCACTTTCCGAAAATGCGTATCGTCGGCAGCGAGATCTATCCCGAAGGGATCGCCTACGCGGCTGATAGAATAGCAGGAGGGGAATTCATGCAGATGGATGCACGAGATATTCCCTTTGTCAATGAATTTGATGCCATCGGAGCGTTCGATGTGCTTGAACACATCTATGAAGATGAAGATGTGTTAGAGCAAATCTATCGGGCATTGAAGCCAGATGGAGTTCTTCTGCTCACGATACCCCAGCACCGTTGGCTTTGGAGTTGGTTAGACGATTATTCCTGCCATGTCCGGCGCTATACTGCACTTGACCTGCATAAGAAATTGGTGCGTGCCGGCTTCTCCATTACGCGAAGCACATCCTTTGTTACCGTCTTGTTGCCCCTGATGTTCTTATCCCGCCTGAAGCAGAGAGATAAAGGCAAAAGTTACGATCCACATAAAGAATTGCGAGTGAATCCGCTTATGAATCGAATCTTTAAAGGATTACTGCATCTGGAGATTTGGTTGATTCGCATGGGTGTTTCGTTTCCCGTAGGTGGTTCGCGGCTAATAATAGCCACGAAGATTTAAAAAACTTGTTCAACTTGTTGAGAGGTTAATAATGGATTACATCCCCTTCAATAAACCCTTTATTGCCGGCAAAGAACTCTTCTACATTGCTCAGGACGTTATTGAAAATCACCATACCGCTGGTGATGGTCCCTTCACTAAAAAATGCCAAAAATGGCTGCAGGAACAACTCGGCAGCCAGAAAGCACTCCTGACTCATTCCTGCACGGCGGCTCTGGAAATGGCGGCAATCCTATCCGGTATTAAATCAGGAGACGAAGTAATCATGTCCTCATACACGTTTGTGTCAACGGCCAACGCCTTTGTTCTCCGTGGAGGTATTCCGGTTTTCGTAGATATCCGTCCGGACACACTGAACATTAATGAAGCGCTTATTGAAGACGCAATTTCCCCCAAAACCCGGGCCATCATCCCTGTTCATTATGCCGGTGTCCCGTGTCAAATGGATACTATTATGGAGATAGCCAAACGTAAACGGCTTTTAGTTATTGAAGATGCCGCGCAGGCTCTTTTATCCCGATACCATAATAGATATATAGGCACTATCGGCCAAATGGCCTGCCTAAGTTTTCATGAAACAAAAAATATTATCAGTGGAGAGGGGGGGAGCAATTCTAATAAATGATCCTTTATTAATCGAACGGGCAGAGATCATCAGAGAGAAAGGTACCAATCGCAGTCAGTTCTTTCGCGGACAAGTGGACAAATATACATGGGTTGATATTGGATCATCTTACCTTCCCAGTGATATTATCGCTGCATTTCTTTATGCCCAGATGGAAAATGCCGACCAAATTATAGCCCAGCGTAACTTGATTTATGATCTCTACATGGAAGGTTTGCGGCCACTGGCTGAAAAAGGCTGCATTCAATTACCATTCATTCTTAACGATTGTTGCAGCAATGGTCATATGTTTTACATCATAACCCGCTCTTTGGAAGAAAGAACGAAACTTACTGAATTCCTGAAAGAACGTGGCATATTGGCCGTGTTTCATTACGTACCCCTTCATAGTTCCCCCGCGGGAAAGTTGTATGGCCGGGCGCATGGAACTTTAGATGTTACCAAGAGAGTAAGTGACTGCCTGTTGCGCCTGCCACTTTACTACGAAATGACGAATAACGATGTAAATTCTGTAACAAAATCTATCAGGGATTTTTACAAAAACTCTTAAACGGAGTACTTCAGCATAAAAGTACATTCCAAGTTACGATTAGTCATGCCAATATTTACGTATTAAGAAAAAAATGGAGGATATTAATGAGCGAAAATATGGAAGATTCTGACACAACTATTCAACAGGTCACTGACCAAACCAATTCTCGCAACAATCGTTCCTCAATAATGCCTACTTTTTCTGCCTTCTCGGAAAAACTGGCTTCATCCCGCTATCTGAAGTGGGCAGTATTAGCGCTTCTGCCGGTCCTCATTTTGCTGAGAAATCCCGTGGAGCAATTAGACACCGATTTATGGTGGCAAATGGCTCTTGGTAAATATTATCTCACCCACCACACCCTCATTGCAGACCATTCGATATTTTCTTGGACACCGACAGACCCGACATGGATTTACAACACTTGTCTGGGAAGTATCGCTTTCTATCTGGTTTACACCTTCATGGGAGGGTTCGGTTTGTGGACCCTTCAGTGGCTCATATTCCTGGGAGTTTTTCTTTCATTTTATCTTTTTCTTCGCATGATTAGTCAGAAACTTGATGTAACCAGTGTTACCATCATTGCCGCCGTTGGTATAGTCTGTTCTCTGGCCTGCTGTTTCTATAAACCAGAAATATTTTCAGCACTTATGTTTTGCTGGACAGTATTTATCTTTTTTTGTGCAAAGTTGACACACCGAGTGTTTCTTTTTTATCTTTATCCATTAATTTTTGCCCTCTGGGTTAATTTACACGGTGCTTTCGTTTTCGGGCTCATTTTTCTAGTTCTCGTCTTTACAGGTGAGCTTTTAAACAGAATTTTCTTTTCAAAAGAATCATTTACCACCAAAGATCTAATCCATCTCGGGGCTGCTTGCGTTCTTTCTTTGGCGGCCACTTTAATTAATCCTTATGGCATACATTACCTGTTGAGCACTTATAATGGACTAACTTCCGATGCTTACATGAGTCTAATCAACAAATATATTTTAGCATATTTGAGTCTATGGCAATATTTGAAAGAGTTCGGCGATACCTTCTTCAGATTGGGGCAAACTGCATGGATTATGACCATA
>AWGX01000785.1 GCA_000495415.1 Smithella sp. ME-1
AATTAATACGAGCCTCTGCATTCCCTGCAAGAGAAAAACCGAAGCCTGCTTTATATGCTGGCTTTTCTGCCCGGAGATTGTCATATCCCGAACCATACCGCCGGAAATCAATTTGGAATACTGCAAGGGATGCGGCATTTGCGCTGAAGAATGCCCGACTAAAGCCATCACCATGGTGGATGAAGCGGCATTTTCCAGAGAGGACAAGGAGTAGACGCAATGCACATTATTGAAAACGGAAATGTTGCCGCAGCTCTGGGCGTACTGCTTTGCCGTGTTGGTGTTGTTGCCGCCTATCCTATAACGCCACAGACTCCTCTGACAGAAAAACTTTCCGAATATGTGGAATCAGGCAAAATGAAGGCCGAATACATTCCCGTCGAAAGCGAACATTCAGCTCTTGCCGTATGCATTGCCGCGGCATCAGCCGGTGCCAGATCTTTT
>AWGX01000786.1 GCA_000495415.1 Smithella sp. ME-1
GCGTCGCCGGTGACCAGAATAATATCGGGCTTGTCCCATTTTAATATTTTTAATTCAGCACTGGTTGTGGGGAGAAACATATTCGGATAAAAAGTCCCAAAGATGAGAGTTATTTAAATTATATTTATCAGCATCAGCCCTAAAATTATTGCTGTTAGAAACATCAGTAGTGAGAAACGTCCGAACCAGCGGTGCGCCACTCTAGTGGCTGG
>AWGX01000787.1 GCA_000495415.1 Smithella sp. ME-1
CGTTGGTTCGAGCCCAACTAGACCCACCAAGATTCCAATGTCTGGTTGTCGAGGATCCCGGGGGATTAGCTCAGCTGGGAGAGCACCTGCTTTGCAAGCAGGGGGTCGTCGGTTCGATCCCGTCATCCTCCACCAAGATCGCGCTGGTGGCAGCGGCTTGAAAAAGCGGCTGGAGGAAGCGAAAAGAGCATGAAAAAAGCGTGCTATAATATTTGACTCAACACTAAAGCAGTCTCGTGTGAGACTGCTTTAGTGTTGATAGTTATCTAACTATCAATCGGCTGTTCTTTAAAAATTCATAGAGTCGAAATCAGCGTTGCTGACGGAAAGAGATTTCAATCTCACCGTGCCGTCAGCAACATTTTGATTGCGTCAAAACGAATGAAACTTTGTTTTATTCAAGTAATGACGAATTGTTCTCTTGACAGAAATGTCAAAGAATTCATTCACATTACGGCATAACGCGCGAGGTGAGAGACCTCGCAAGTCCTTGAAAGAAAACGGCGAAATCTCGCAAGAGAGATCAAAGTTATAGGGTCAAGTGACTAAGAGCATGTGGTGGATGCCTTGGCGATGATAGGCGACGAAAGACGTGATAGCCTGCGATAAGCTTCGGGGAGCTGGCAAATTAGCTTTGATCCGGAGATTTCTCGTAGTCCGGATCGCAGTCTGCAACTCGACTGCGTGAAGTCGGAATCGCTAGTAATCGCGGATCAGCATGCCGCGGTGAATACGTTCCCGGGTCTTGTACACACCGCCCGTCACACCATGGGAGCGGGTCTCGCCAGAAGTAGGTAGCCTAACCGCAAGGAGGGCGCTTACCACGGCGGGGTTCGTGACTGGGGTGAAGTCGTAACAAGGTAGCCGTATCGGAAGG
>AWGX01000788.1 GCA_000495415.1 Smithella sp. ME-1
CTCAATGCGTTGTCGATGGCTGCCTTAGACATGGAAAGCGCCAGAGGAGCCCTTTTAGCGAGTTTGGTTGCCAAAGCCATGGCCTCGTCCATTAACTTATCATCCGGCACGACCTTGGTGACCATTCCTATCTCATAAGCTCTTTTAGCGTCGATTCTCTCGCCGGTAAGAATGAGTTCTTTGGCCTTTGACGGACCGATAAGTCTTGTAAGTCTGTAAGTTCCACCAGCGTCCGGTACCAATCCTAATGTGGTGTAAGCCATTGCGAATTTAGCGGTTTCCGAGGCAATGATAAAATCGCTGGCCACAGCCATATCACAGCCGTTGCCGACAGCGTGACCCCTGACCGCCGATATTACGGGTTGTCTCATTTTTTCAAATGAAAAAGTGACTTGGACTTTTTTGATAAACCATCGCATCCATGCCGGGCTGGCGTCTTTCAAAGAGGCTGCAAAACTCAGATTGATTCCGGCACAAAATGAGTCACCAGCCCCCGTGATGATGAGTACTCTAACATCCTCATCCTTATCTATCTGGGGGATGAGTTCGAAGAGTTCATCGTACGTTTTGGCATCGAGCGAATTCTTTGATTCCGGTCTGTTAAAAGTCAGGATTCCAATCTTGTTTTCTTTTGTAAATATCAGATTTTCCATAGGGACTCTCCTTTTATTTTTGTTAAGAACAGCGTGATTTGGAATACAGCATACATACCTACTAGCAATTAGCGTAAAAAATTAAAACGTGCTAAAATTAG
>AWGX01000789.1 GCA_000495415.1 Smithella sp. ME-1
GATTCCCGCCTGCGCGGGAATGACAAAAAGGAAATATAAGGATTCAAAGGAGACACACACTGTAATGGATTTTGAAACTGTCATCGGGCTGGAAGTTCACGCCCAAATGTTAACAGATACGAAAATATTCTGCGGCTGTTCCACTAAATTCGGCGCAGCGCCTAACAGCCACACCTGCCCTGTTTGTCTGGGCATGCCGGGAGTTCTGCCGGTTCTGAATAAAAGAGTCGTGGAATACGCCATGAAGATGGCGCTGGCGACAAACTGTGAAATCAATAAATCGTGCGAGTTCGCCCGGAAGAATTATTTTTACCCCGATCTGCCCAAGGGCTATCAGATATCGCAATATGACTATCCGCTGGCGGAACACGGCCATGTCATGTTGGATGTTAACGGAGAGCAAAAGAAAATCGGCATTACCAGAATTCATATGGAAGAAGACGCCGGTAAACTTCTGCACGACGAACATAACCCGGTAAGTTACGTTGACCTGAATCGTACCGGCGTTCCGTTGATAGAAATCGTCAGCGAACCGGATATGCGCTCGTCCGAAGAAGCGGCTGACTATCTCAAACGCCTGCACGAGATTCTCGTTTATCTGGAAATCTGCGACGGCAACATGGAGGAAGGCTCTTTCCGCTGTGACGCCAATGTTTCCATCAGGCCAAGGGGGCAGAAAGAATACGGCACCAGAACGGAATTAAAGAACATGAATTCCTTCCGCAATGTGCAACGCGCACTGGAGTATGAAATCAAGCGTCAGCAATATCTTGTGGAAAACGGCGGCACTGTCGTTCAGGAAACACGCCTGTGGGACGACGCTCAGGGCGCCACCAATTCCATGCGCAGCAAGGAAGAAGCGCACGACTACCGTTACTTCCCGGATCCCGACTTGGTTCCGATTTCGGTTGATGACGCCTGGATTAAAGAAATCAAAAAAGATCTTCCCGAATTGCCACTGGTCAAACGGGAGAGATTCATCAAGGATTATCAAATTCCCGCTTACGACGCCGGCGTGCTGACAGCCGACAAGGCGCTGGCTAATTACTATGAAGAAGTCGTCAAGCTATGCGCCAAACCCAAAGCGGCCAGCAACTGGCTTATGGGCGATCTCATGCGCTTTCTCAACGAAAACAAACGCGACATCCGTGAATGCCCCATTACCGCGCAGTCTCTGGCCGATATGATTAAGTTGATTGAAGAAGGAACCCTCAGCGGAAAGATGGCCAAAGAAGTAGTGGAAGATATGTACAAAACAGGCAAGTCGCCGCAGACTATTATCAAAGAAAAAGGATTGGTGCAGATTACGGATGAAGGAGAACTGGTCAAGACCATCACTTCCATCATCGAAGCCAATCAGGCGCAGGTTGCGGAATATCGCGGAGGTAAGGAAAAAGTCTTCGGTTTCTTTGTCGGTCAGGTCATGAAAGCAACTAAGGGTAAGGCCAATCCGCAACTGGTCAACGAACTTCTCAAAAAGATGCTTGCCGGATAATCACGGGCATAAACCACAAAGCAAGCAGCGGTATA
>AWGX01000790.1 GCA_000495415.1 Smithella sp. ME-1
ATTGAAATTATAGAGGGAAAGAAAAGAGAATACAAAAACATGAAAATAAATTCATTGGAATTTTGCGCGGAAGTTAAAGAAGCTATTAACACACAAATTCAGAAATGTGATACTTGTTTAGAGTATCTAAAATCAATTAATAAATAAGGATAATGACATAATTATATCCTCATAATTAATCACAGGAGATTATTATATCGACAAAGGAAACTTTTAAAATAGCATCGAAAAATATTAATTGACAGACAAAATCAGTAAAGTATTACATAAAACCATCGCCCGGCTTTTCAAGAATTGTTCTTTTAATTTAACTCTTTTATATTTCTCTGATTTTAATTTCTCATACCCTCAATTCTTCCTTTTTGCTCGGATGTTGAAATAACGGATCCTGTCTTTTCCTTCTTTGATTGAAGGCCACAATAATTGATTCGGTTGCGGCCGCCAATGAGATTTTTTCTGTGTTAATGATTATATCGTAATCTTGAGGATTAGCGATATCGGCATTGAAATATTTTCTTGCGAATGCCTTACGATTATTATCCCTTTTTAAAATATACTGTTCCGCTTCAGCCTTTGTATAGCCTCTGTCCTCCATAAAATATTGAATTCTTAATTCCATAGGAGCAATGACCCTGACTCTGAACACCTTCTCCTTAGGCAAAACATAATTGGCTCCTCTACCGACAATTACGACATTGCCAAAAATACCGATAGTTCCTATAACTCGAGTGAGATGATGTAAAAATTCTCCAGGCCATGGACGATTTTCTCCAAATAAAGAAGAAAGAAGAGTTTCCCGAAAAGTGACTTCACGTTCATCAAGTGATTCTATCACCTTTCTACTCATTTTAGCACTATCCGCAACATGCTGAATAATTTGACCTCCTATAATATCAAGATTCAACGCCTTGGCCAATCTTCTGGCAATGTCACTTCCTCCTGCGCCCGCCTCTCTGGAAATTGTTAAAACAGGACCTCCCTTGAAATTCTCTACTTTTAACCCTTGTCTCATGGCACGCTCAAACAGTTTACGCCACTTATCCACTTGGCGCTGAACCAGCCTATCCATGATTATTTTTTCATCTTCGTTTTCTTCTGACGCGGTTGCCTTGATGGACAAGTCCCTAGTATAATCAGGACAATGACTACCAACAAAAGAGTCTTTATCCAATTTGAACCTCTTTTGACAGTCCCTCCGCCAGGCACATAGTCCACAAATGTGCATTTCTGCTGCCATGATTATCACCTTCCTTTTTGTAGACAATAGATGTTCATTTCTTAACTCAACGCCTCAAAGCCGGCCACAATATCCAGCAGTTCTTCAGTAATCGTCATCTGACGCGTACGGTGAAACTGTACGTGAAGATCCTGCAACTGCTCTTCAATATTTTTTTCGGCATTCTGCATGGAAGCCAGACGGCTGGCGTTTTCGCTAGCCAGTGATTCGGCAAATGCGCGGTAAAGCGAAACGAAAAGATATTCTCTGATCAGCGAGGAAAAAATCTTATCGCCGTCCATCCGGTAAATGGGCAGCGTTTTGGAATCCCATTTTTTGCTGGCGATTTCCGCAAGCCAGTCACGATTTACAGGCAGGAGCTGAACCCTGTAAGGACGATAGTTGGAGCCGCCGATATAATCGTTGTAGAACAACATAAAATGATCAACGTTGTTATTAAAATGCCATTCTTCAATAATCATGATGATTTCCTGAACCAGCGGCGTTATCCCCGCTGTGGAACCCGGCGTGATCAGCAATTCATCTATAGATTGTCCCGCGTCCTCCACATAATCCGCCACGCGCGCGCCCACCGCCAGAACTTTACGGTTTTCTTTTTTCACGCCGGCTTCTTTGATGTAATCCAGTGCGAAAACGGAAATCTGCTCGTTTAGTTGTCCGCACAGACCCTGATCGGAACCGAATATTATCGCTCCCATGCGCTTCACCGCCACGTCTTTGCTTTGCATCATCGCAGCCATGCGTTCTTTAAGCACAATTTGCAATCCCATCTCTACCGTCCGGTTGTAGTCTTCAAGAGACTCCACGGCCTTTTGATATTGCCGGATGCTTACGGCGGCCAGAGCTTTCATCGTTTTGACCACCGACAAAAGATCACCAGCGCTTTTAATTCTTCTTTTCAGGGACTCAGTTGTTTGCATTTGTTTCCTCGATTTCTTCAAACGGTGCAACGGCCGGTTTGATTTTATCCATAATGTGATCGCGATCAGACATTTCCAGCTTTTTACCCGCTTCGATGCGCCCGCACATCTCCGGCATCTGCTGGGTAACTGCTTCCAGCAGGCGCGCTTCCACTTCACGGATTTTTTCCGTTGGTACCTTATCCAGTGCCCCGCCCGTCACGGAAAGCAGGGACGTTATTTGTTCAGAAGCGCGCAAAGGCATGTACTGCCCCTGTTTGAGAATTTCGCGCACGCGCCATCCACGCTCCAGCGTCCGCCTGGTGCTCTCATCAAGTCTTGTGCCAAAACGAGAAAAGGATTCTAGTTCTTCAAATTGTGAATATGACAAGCGCAAATCTCCCGCCACGGAACGGTATGCGGGCAATTGCGTTTTGCCGCCCACGCGTGAAACGGATTTGCCGACATCCACCGCAGGCAGAATGCCTTTGTTAAACAGCACCGGTGAAAGATAAATCTGCCCGTCCGTTATAGAAATAAGGTTGGTCGGAATATAGGATGACATATCCTGCGCTTCCGTTTCCACAATAGGCAGAGATGTGAGAGACCCGCCGCCCAGCTCGGGACGCAGATGCGTGGAACGCTCCAGAAGCCGCGAATGAATATAAAATATATCGCCGGGGAAAGCTTCGCGCCCGGGCGGCCGCCTCAAGAGCAAAGACACTTCCCGGTAAGCGCGGGCGTGCGAGGTTAAATCGTCATAAACGATCAGCACGTCTTTGCCCTGTTCCGTGAAATATTCTCCCATGCTCGTGGCAGCGTAAGGAGCGATAAATTGCAAACCCGGAGTATCTTCGCCCGTAGCTACTAAGACGATACATGATTTCATTACGTCGTGATCGCGTAGCTCGGCGATGACTTTGGCTACATCGGCACTTTTTTTGCCGATGGCGCAGTAAATGGAAATGATCCCCGTTTCTTTCTGATTAATGATCGTATCAACGGCAATGGCTGTTTTACCGGTTTGCCTGTCTCCCAGAATCAATTCGCGTTGGCCGCGTCCTATTGGAATCAATGCATCAATCACCTTCAGACCAGTCTGCAGAGGCACGGTCACCGGTGAACGATCCATAACAGCCGGCGCCGGTCTTTCCACCGGAAGACGCATAACTGTATTGATCTCACCCAGACCGTCGAGCGGACGCCCGAGGGGATCGACCACTCTTCCCAGCAGGTTGTCTCCCACCGGCACATCCAATACCCGTTTGGTGCGTAGCACTTCCGTACCCACCTGCAGGTTTTCACTGGGGTCAAGAAGAATCACGCCTATTTCTTTTATGTCGATATTAAAAACCAAACCCATGAAATTTCCTGAAAAACGAACCAGTTCCTCAGCGCGGACATTCGGCAGGCCGCTGACTCTGGCAATATCGCGTCCGACAAACTGTACTGTACCGACCTCGTATTCCCGCAATTCCGGATTTTGTTCGTCCAGAACCTTTTCCATAGTATCAAACGTATCATCCAGAAAAGTTTTTAATTCCTTACTTTCCAATGGGCTAGACTCTTGATTCATTCTTCGCCTCCTGACCTCTTTCCATTTTTATCTCTGCCACTCTTCTCTCGATCTATTTAAGATTGCCACCCCGATTTCATCGAGGGCCGGCGGCTCCTAAGAGTCGCCTCGCAATGACAGTAAATTTTTCTCTTCACCATTCACTCTTCACGTCTTACTTTTCACCATTCACTCTTCACGTTTTAAGCCGCATGCGCCTCTTTCTGGAGTGTCTCCGTCATATCCTCCACTAGCGTCTCTAGATATTCGTTGAGACTCCAGGCGATTTTATGACCATTGACGCGCAACTCAATACCCGAAACGATCTCCGGCTGTGTCGTATATCTAAGAGTAAAACCGTTAGTTATCTGCCTTTTCAGAACATCTTCGATTTGCGCTTTCCTTTGTTCGGAAATTCCAAAAGCGCTCTGGATAGTCACCTGATTGCCGCCTCCTCTGATGGCGTTGCGTATCTGAACGCTTTTTTCCTCATCCATAGTTTTTACACGGCGGATAAATTCGTCCACAATCCTTTCCTCCAGATCGGCGTCCGCCAAATCACTCAATGCCTTACGTGCCACGGCGAATAATTGCTTGGCCGCCCGCTGGCGCAAGTCGCAGAAGAACGCGTCCTGCTCGCGCACCAGCATATCCTGCCAACGCGCCTTTACCTGATCAACTTCCACGCGGACTTGTTCCATCAGCTCCTTACGCTTGGCGTCTGCGGCCATCGCAGCCTCATTAAGCAGCCGCTCTTTTGTTTCGTTGAGTATCTGGTTGCGCTTTTCATAGAGTTGGGCTGCTTCGGTTGCCTTGACTTTCATATCTTCGGCGTCGGCGAACCGACCGACAATCTTCGCTTCTCTATCATCCATCGCTTTAATGATCCTGCCGTAAAGAAAACGTTTCAGCAGATAGACAAGCAAAAGAAAGTTGAAGATCTGGCAAAATAAAACGAACCAGTCGATATGCATGGTTTATCCCCCTGCTTTTACAAAGTGACCCCAAAAAGGATTCGCAAAGATCACAATCATCGAAATAACGAAACAGTAAATAGCAATGGATTCGATCATAGCGAGACCTACGAATAAGGTTCTGGTTAAAGAGTTACGCTCATCGGGTTGCTGAGCGATAGCAGCAAGTGCCTGCTGTATTGCCCGTCCCATACCTAAAGCCGGCCCAACCGAACCAATGGCCATTGTTAAACCAGCAGCAAATATTGAAGCCATCGCGACGATGCTTACACTATCCATAAAAACTCCTCCTTTAATCAAATTTGTTAGGCTGCAGAGCCTTCTTTTTTTACATCTATATGAACATGGTGTTCTTCTTCTGCGCTCACGGCCGACGCGATATAGACCATGGAAAGAATCGCGAAGATGTAAGCCTGAATAACGCCGATTAAGAGTCCCAGCGCCTGCATAATAACAGGGAAAAGCAAAGGCGTAACAGAAAGAAGTATGCCGATAACCTTTTCATGACTCATGATATTGCCGAAAAGACGAACCGTCAGTGCGAGCGTTCTGGCTAATTCTCCCATCACATGAAATGGGAAAAAGATAAAATTCGGCTGAAAATATTCCTTCAGATAATGAAAAAGACCGTTGTAGGAAATGCCGTAATAAGGAACTGCAATAAATACGCACAGCGCCAGAGAAGCGGTTGTAGTAATGGAAGACGTCGGCGCAATAAATCCCGGCACGATAACCAGCACGTTGGAAGTGCAAATGAACAAAAAGAGCGTTCCTATCAGAGGAATATATTTGTCCGCGCCTTTTTTCGTCATCTCGGATATTTCACCACGGACAACAGAGATAACTACTTCCAGAAAATGCTGCCATCTGGACACATTCATTTCCGAAGAAAGGTTGCGAGTAACGAGCCAGGAAACAAATACCAGAATGGCCATCACCAGCCAGGTATACAGAATCGTCACATTGATAATGATAAATCCCCAGCTCCAGATAATTACCTGATCGGGACTGATTTGATTAAGTGATACAATTTCCATATAGAATCCTTTTCCTGTGCTCCTGATTATCTGCCCAGGTTTATGCAGCGAACTTCTTCAACCATCTTTTGCGGTCCCAAAAGGTGCGTGAGAATTTTTCTAATGATAATAAAACCGAGCATGGCTGCGACCAGCCTCTCCCAATGCTCCCCGCCCATGATCGAATAAAATCCCACCATCACCACAGCCATGCGCAGAACAAAACTGACCAGCATCAGGCGCGCGGGACTGTGAGCTGCCGGCAGGCGCTGCAGCGTATGCCACAACGCAATGAAATAAAAAGCTCCCAGAGCCAGACCAGCAGCAAAAGCAACGATCAGAGCAACTAATAAAGTCGCATTAAGAATGTGGTTCATCATCTTCATCTTCCTCGATAATTCTGCTGCGAACTTTTCTCACCCAATAAGCGGCGTTCATACAACCCACAAGAACACCCGCAATTAAAAACATTAGAGCCCACGAATACTGGCTGGGCCAGGTGCGGTCAATCCATAAGCCGAAAGCGATTCCCACCAGCGTTGGAATTGCCACCGCCCAGCCGACAATTCCGAACATGCCCAGACCGAACCAGACGGTTTCGTCTTTATGCCGAAGTCCTTTCATCCGCAGAGCTTCTTTTTTAGCAACCTGCTCGGTGAAATGATCCGCCATTTTCCGGCGGCGCGTGCTAGGTGTCCGTCTGATTTCAACCATTTTCAAACCTCTAAAAGTTCAACGTTCAAGGTTCTATGTTCTACGTTGTATTTGTACTGTTCTTAACTTTGAACTTTGAACATAGAACGTAGAACGGTTCTTATTTTAGTTCCACAAAACGTCTGATAAGACTCGCTTCCAATCTCGCCGCCGCGGACCGAACCATCTTTTCCCGCTCATCCAAAACGTCATACTGCTGCACGACGACCTGTTTTAATTTCCCCAGATCAGGCGCGCGCACCGCATTGCGTGTGGACACCAGAACCTCCGATCCTTTTTTAACCAAAGTGCCCACGTCCATCGCCAGGATTTCCTGTCCTCCGCCAGCCGGCTCATAAGTAAATATGCCGGGAGAAAGCGTGGCCACAAAATCAATATGATTCGGCATCAGACAGAAAGACCCGTTTTCCGCCTCGGCGACAATTTTTTTTACTTCCTGCTTAAGCATTACTTCCGCCGGCAATAAAATTTTAAGCATCATGAGAAATCTTTGCCTCGTCAATTGAGCCAATCAAATAAAGCGCGCGTTCCGGATACTCGGCAAACTCGTCGTTGAGTATCCGCTCGCAACCGTTTAAAGTGTCCTCACGCGACACCATCTTACCCGCCGTTCCTGTAAACTGCTCGGTAACAAAGAAAGGCTGGGTAAAGAATCTCTCCAGACGGCGGGCGCGGAACACCGTGCGCTGATCTTCGCGGGAAAGTTCCGAAATTCCCAGCATGGCAATAATATCCTTGAGATCTTCATAAACCGCCAGCGTCTTGCGTATTTCCTGTGCGATTTTGTAATGGCGTTCGCCGGCAATGTTCGGCATCAGCATCTTGGAGCCGGACTGAAGCAGGTCAATTGCCGGATACAGACCTTCGCTGGCTCGCTTTCTAGAGAGTGCGATGGTCGCGGAAAGATGGCCAAAGGTATGCACGGCGGAAGGATCGGTAAAATCATCTGCGGGGACATACACCGCCTGAATTGATGTGATTGCGCCCGTTTTGGTATTACAGATACGCTCTTCTAATTCAGCCAGATCAGTGGCCAGTGTCGGCTGATAACCAAGACGCGAAGGCAACTGTCCCAGAAGACCAGACACCTCCATGCCGGCCTGAATGAAGCGAAAAATGTTGTCAATCATTAAAAGCACGTCCTGTTTGGCGTCATCGCGGAAATATTCAGCCATGGTCAGTGCCGAGTGTCCCACACGAAAACGCGCGCCTGGCGGCTCATTCATCTGCCCGAAAACCATTACGGTATTTCCCAGAACTCCGCTTTCTTCCATCTCGCGATAAAGCTCCTCGCCTTCGCGGCAACGCTCGCCAATTCCGCAAAAGATACTCATACCTTCATACGCGCTCACAGTGTTGTGAATCATTTCCGTAATCAAAACTGTCTTGCCGACGCCCGCTCCGCCGAAAAGGCCGGCTTTCCCGCCTCTTTCTAGCGGCGCCAAAACATCAATGGCTTTAATTCCCGTTTCAAAAATCTCCGATACCGTGGATTGATCCCTTAGAGGAATCGGCTCCCGATGAATAGAACGCAATTCTCCCGCTTCAACCTTTCCCTTCTTATCAATTGTATCTCCGAAAACGTTGAAGACCCTTCCCAGAAGTTCCTTGCCAACGGGAACCTCAAATGGTTTGCCTGTGTCAATAACCTTTGAGCCTCTGGCCAGACCCTGAGTAGGGGTCAGAGCAACACCCCGAACAGTATTGTTGTCCAGCTGAGTAAAAACTTCGATTATTACCTCTTGATTGTCGCCAGCTTTGAGAACATTTCGAATCGAAGGCGCCTTGGGGAAGTGCACATCAACAACACTGCTGCGGACGGACAAAACTTTTCCCTCATTGATTTGTTCACTTTCCACGTTAATCTCCTCTTGTTATCTGATTTATGCTGCAAAATTATCAATACAGTTCTTCCACTTTTTTAATACCTTCCATAAGCCAGCCTATTACTCCGCCGATTACAACAAACATAACCGCTCGTACAACATCGCCTGAGATGGGCATTCGCGTCAGGAAGAGCAGATGACTGGTTAAAAGCAGAACACCAAGAAAAATGGCTGCAAAGATGCCTTTTTTACCCCACCATATCGAGGCTAAAATAACTGGAATATAGAAGAGATGAGTGAAAAGCCCTTCTGTTTTAAGGATCGCATGATTGTAATAGATTAGGATACCGGCTGCGATTAGAAGAATTATCATCAGGCCTGTTTTAAAAAGTTTCCCTATACCGGCAATTTGTCCCTTCATCATCAGTGTTTTGATAGCACCAAGCCTTCTCTCCACGCTACCAACGATTAACGCCTGATATTTTTCTATAACCTGGTAAGATACATAATCGAACATCAATATCGTTCTGTTCAGACTTTCCACAGCTTGCTGTATTTCCACAGCGGTAAAAAACGTTCCCTGAAATTCCGCGTAAAGCCAGAGATTCCGTCTCATAAGCATTAGCGCATAGGTAGCCTCCTGCAGGGGTATCTTTTTCCTGTAGAAATCCTCGGCATATTTCCAGGAAAATGTCTTGGCCTCTTCATAGGGGTTTTCTGCCAATGACATTCGGCGAAACAGCTTGTAAAAATTGGTCCCCTGTTCGATTACCATTTCTTTCGGCAGAGAGTGATATGATGGCGTTCTGTTATGTTTCATAACATTCTCGGCCCATTGTTTGGCAATATTCTCAGCCTTGCTTTCTATAAGATCAATAAGTTTTGCGGCATAAGCTTGCATTTTTTCATTCCTCTTTTCATAAAGCTGTTATGTTAAAAAGTTGCTTTGCTTGCATTCATCCCGCCAAATTACTGTGTATTTCTTTTTGTCAATCCCTCCAGTTTCATCATCTCCCAGAATTTCCGGGTAACAACATACATTATGTAATCAAACATAAGAATTGTCCGACTTAGGCTTTCTACTGACTGCCGATGCTCAACCTCGACATTAAACAACGACTGAAATTCAGCATATAACCACATATGTCTTCTCATAAGAATAAGAGCGTACAAAGATTCGTGAAGCGGTATTCCTTCTTTGTATCTTTCCTCCGCATAATTTTCGAAAATTTCTTTCGCCTGCTCATATGGTGACTCATTAAAAAACATCATCAGAAAATTATTGTAAAATTCTTTAGCATGACGAATAATCTTTTCCTCCGGCGCTTCATGATAGCTGAAGGTTTTCGCGTTCGTTTTTACGTCCTTCGCCCATTGTCGGGCAATTGCATCAGCGTTTTTCTGGGTTAAATCGACAAGTTTCGCGGTAAAAGCTTTCATGAAGGCTCCATCACTTGATTAATAGGAAAAAGCAACGGCCGTGCCATAAAAATAATTTTTGTCTTTTAGTTCCCGTTTCTGAAATTTGCGCGTAATCAGCAACGCCCGGCGAATGCCGGGGGAATCCAGTTTTTTTAAATGGTTAAGAATTTCAGTTTACAGGAAATGATTCAAATAAGAAATGCACAAAGCCATTGTCTTTTGCCTGATATTCATGAATTATCAGGAGAGGAATTAAACGGAAATACGAAGTAAACGTCACCGGAAAAGTCACACAAAAAGATTTGCGGACATTAAAAATAATAATAGGCTTAAAATATATAGGCTTACGAATGAAGACACATATGTCACCCCCAATGACCTAAATGTCGCGCAGGATTTTTTCCCATTGAGGATTTTTCTTCATGGCGGCTATTTTACGTTGAAGCTGTCGAACGGTTATTCCAAGAATTTGCGCAACCTTGCTGCGATCGCCATTTGTATTGGTTAAAACATGGATCAAGTGTGCTTCATCATTTTCCTTAAAGGTGCATAATTTGCGCGCCGAAGAAGATGTATTGGTTGACATCATGCCCAGATGAAAGGGCAAAATCATATTAGAATCGGTCAGCAGAACAGCATTATCGATAATTTGAGACAATTCCCGGACGTTGCCGGGATAATCCCTGTTGATTAATAAATCCAAGGCTTCGGGACTGAATCCTATAACCTCTTTTTTATTGTAATTACCGCATGACTTGCGTAAAAAATGGGATGCAAGCAGTGGAATGTCACCTGATCTTTCCCGCAAAGGCGGCAAATGTATATGAACAGATTTCAATCTATAAAGCAGATCCAATCTGAAATTTCCTTCCTGACAGGCCTTTTCAATATTACTGTTGGAGGCGGATATGACCCTTACGTCCACCCATATAGGTTTTGAAGAACCAAGGGGATAGAAAGATTTTTCTTCCAGTACACGGAGCAGTTTCGTTTGCAGGCCAACCGGCAGTTCACTGATTTCGTCCAGGAAAAGAGTCCCGCCGTCAGCCTGTTCAAAATAGCCCCGATGCAGGGTCTCCGCACCAGTAAACGCTCCTTTGGCATGACCGAAAAACTGGCTTTCAAACATAGTGGCCGGGATAGCACTGACATTAACGGCAATGAATGGACCATGAGGCATCGACCCCGCCTGATGAATACCTTTGGCTACAAGTTCCTTTCCTGTCCCGGATTCCCCGGTAATCATTATGGGATTGCCACCTCCGGCCATGACCTTAGCATATGATAATATGGAACACATCTGCGGACACTGAGTGACAATCTCAGAAAAAGCGTTGGGAACCTTGCTTTTATTATCTCCGGCTGTCGTTGATAAACCTATAAGCAGTCCCCTATGCTCATAAGCCCTTTTTATTGCCAGAAAAAGCAGGTCGTTATCCACCGGCTTAACAAGATAATCATAAGCGCCCAGACGAATCGCCTTGACAGTTGTAGGAATATCATCAATGGCCGTGAGAATGATGAATTCCGTAAGGGGACGGTAAGGTCTTGTTGATTCCAGAACCTGCAAGCCGTCCACTTCCGGCATAAGCAGATCAAGAAGCACAATATCAAAATCTGTTTCTTTAATTTTCGTAATGGCATCCCTGCCATTATCGCAAATATCAACGTTCCTGATGCCCCGCCATTTCAGCAAACGCTTTACCGAATTCAGGGCTACTTCTTCATCATCGACTATCAGAATTCTCATAATCTTTGCCTTCCCATTTCGCGAATTATGTTTTGCAATTGCAGCATACTGAAAGGTTTTTTAAGAAGATAATCAGGTTTCCCCGTCTTTCTTTCTTCATGTTTGTCTCCCTGAGGATCACAGGAGTAAAGAATTACAGGTAAAAGTGGGAAACGTTCCTTGACTTTCTTCGTGAGATCCCATCCGTTTATTGCCGGCAGATTTATTTCCGAAATAACAATGTCCACCTCTGGATGTGACTCAAGATAAGCTATAACATCATCGCAGGTGTCGTCAGCACCGCACTGCCAGTCAACAACATCAGCAAGACTTATTTTGATTTCATTGAGATAAGAAGCGTCACTGTCACAACAAAGGATGGCCGGACGAATATTTATCGGTGTTTTGGCATCGAGGGGAAGATAAATGGAAAACCGGCTTCCTACATTGGGACGTGAAATAATTCCGATTATTCCATGATGCTCTTTAATCAGTCCGTAAGAGATAGAAAGCCCCAGCCCTGTTCCTTCCATGTCGCGGCGAGTCGTAAAGAAAGGTTCAAAAACATGATCCAGCACTTCTTTTTCCATACCGATTCCGTTATCTTCAATTTCAACCAGAATCGCATTCAATCTTTCAATACGTCTGGCGGTGATAATTATTTTCCCTTTCCTGTCGGGCGTAATGGATTGATGCGCGTTAATAAGCAGGTTCGCTATTACCTGTTCGATTTTTTGAAAATGTCCCTGGATGGTCGGCAGATTGCTGTCTATGTAAAGATCAATGAGAGAAACGGTTTTGCGGACCTGGGCACCGACAATAATTAATACTCCATGAATAACTTCTTCAATTTTTACCGGTTTCTTCTGCACCGCTTCGTCTGTACGCGCAAACTCTTTCAGTCCTGCAATAACACGCTTGATTCGCTGAGACGCTATTTTAAATTCCTCAATAACTTCTTTCATGTTCGTGCAGACTTCCACAAATCCTATGCCTTTATTGCTCCAATCAGGATGAGATGCACCGTCACTGGCCAGAATCGGTTCAACGGCATTCCACATTTCCTCCAGCATTGTAATGTTGTTGGCGATAAAACTGACTGGATTGTTTATTTCGTGAGCTACGCCCGTCACAACTTCGCCCAGCGCTTTTAATTTGTGTGATTGGATCATCTGCTGGAGGCGAAGATCGCCTTCCTGACGTATTCTCTTGTCCTCGGTTATGTCCTGCCATGCTCCGACCATATAACTTCGTGAACGATTGCTCAGCTTTATCAGGCGACGATGATCGGAAAACCAGCAATAAGATCCATCCGCTGTCTGGAAACGATATTCAAACTGATGACTTACTCTTTTCGAAGTTGATTTTAACTTTTTCAGTATACGCGCCTGGTCTTCCGGATGAATGTGTTCCTGCCAGAAAAAAGGATATTCCGTGAATTGGGCAGGTGTATAGCCGGTAATTTCCCTGACACGTTTGCTGACAAAAGTAATCGTAAAATTATCATCAGCGTTGCAGGTGTAAGAAACAATGGGAAGAAATTCCAGTATAAGGGAAAGATGATCCGTTGTTTCTTTCAGAGCCTTATTGGCTTTCGCCAGTTTATGCGTGCGTTCCTTAACCTTAACTTCCAATTCTTCATGAGCCTTCAGCAAGGCTTCTTCAGTCCTTTTCGCCTGCGTTATATCTTCCAGTGTTTCCACCGCTCCGATGACGGCACCTCTGGAATTATGAATAACGGCAGCAGTAAAACGCAGCCACTTTCCTCTTTTGCCTAATTCCGGGAAAAAATCTGTTGCCTCATAGGCACCGGTGATTAATTTTGATTTGATATATTTGCCAGGATACCATTGAGGAATTTTTTTATGATATTTATCAACAAGCAAATCGGCCATGCATGGTCTTGCCGTCTTGTAAAATGCCCGCCATTGTTGACCGGTACCGACTACTTCTTTGGCCTTGATCCCGCTTAGTTCCTCCAGGGCTTTATTCCAGTAGATAATCAGATGGTCCTTGCCGATGATAAAAGCAGGAATGGGAGAACTACCGATGATGCTTTGTAATGATTGCTGACCGTTGCTGAATACTTCTTTTGCCCACACACTTTCACTACGGTTAGGATTTGTTTTATTTTCTTTACGGGAGTTTTTATCTTTCATCTTCCATGACCGTAAAATAAATGCAGCTTTGAACAAACAATGAGACTCTGAATTTTGTCATTTCGAGGAGCAAAACAACGAGAAATCTTAATTATTTTATTTAAGCTAAAAAGATTTCTCCCTCCGGTCGAAATGACACCGTTTGAATATTTTTTAAAGGTCCATAATAAATACTAACTGAAGCACTTCGCAGTGTTAAAGATGATTAAATTGTGATGATTTTTATGTTTTGATTATATTGAACTAGACACACATGTGTCAAGGGAATTAAAAAAAGGAGGAAAATGGCAAAGCATCAATTGTTGCTGTTACATTAAATAACGGACAGATCGTTAAGCTTCCTCACCATGTTATTATGACTGATATCGTTCTTTACAGCCTGCAAAAATACTTTATCTTCAAATATCCTCAATGCCTGTCGTGAAAATATCGACATTATAATAGTTATGGCTTGTCGTCTTTCTTTATGACAACGGTCCTTCTTTTTGATATAGTTCAATCCTGTGTAAAAAACTTTTTCAATAATTAAAGATGTAAAGGATTCGTCCCGGCGACCTTATTGCTGAATTTCCGGATACATGTCCGGCGCTGCTTGATCCTTTTATTTAAAACATAATAAAGGATTACATCCATGCACGATTCGAGACTGGCTCTCATCAGAATCATCGGCAGTCAGTGGGCATCCGCCGCCTACGGAGCGGCAACAATGTTTTTCCTTGTTGTTTTTCTTGCGCGGATGCTTGGTCCATCCTCCCTGGCGATATTCCTTTATATTCAGGCCATCGCTTCTCTCTTTGCCATTATCCAGGATGGCGGCTATCAGACACTTCTATTTCGCGAGAAAGTTTCTCCTTCAAAAGAAATAGGCCTTGCCCCTCATGACCTCGTCTCCGGATATTTCAGTTACATCATATTGGTGACGCTTCTTGGATCAGCCGCCGCTCTTCTATCCCCGGTGGCTTTCAAACCGGCACTTATTCTCGCTTTCATTTATTTTGCCTTTCGGTGTGTCACCAACATGATTTCTTCGCTGTTAAAAGGAAAGGGCTCTTTTACAAAAGAGGCCTTCTGGCGCTTTCAGATTAATACATTCCTGGTTATTCCTGTCATTCTCATCATCTGGTACACACCGCCTTCCCCGGAAAAAGTTTTTCTGGGATTCATCATCGGTCAACTTATCCTTTTAACAACAAATAAAATCCGGGAATTCATCTCCCCGCCAAAATGGACATTGCCGCCGTGGCGGATATGGAAGACATGTCTCTCCTTTATCGTCATCAGCGGGTCGACTCTGGTTTACTTCAAAAGCGGCATTGTTCTTCTAAAACATCTTCAGCCTGATCTTGCGCTCGTCGGTTATTACGGCGCTGCTTTTCAGTTTCTGGAAGGTGTTATTCTTTTAGCCACACCGGTCGTTCACCTGCTTTTTCGACACATGCGTTTGAGCTGGCTCGACAGGGAAATATTTTCCAAACGTTTCGGCAAAAGCATGATCGGCGTTATCGCTGTTGCTCTGCTGATCACCGCCACGGGTGTCATTTTTGCGCCAAAGATTATCATCCTGTTCTTCGGCAAAGCTTATCATCCTGCCGCTGACATGCTTCCTCTACTTCTTCTTTCTCTTCTTTTTCTCCTGCCCAATTTCATCCTGACCCAGGGATTAATCGCCTTAAACGGAGAAAGATATTATGCCGTCGCGGCATTTTTATGCGCCGTTTTCAATGTGGGACTTAATCTTTACCTTATACCCAGGTATCTCGCTATAGGCGCGGCTCTTTCCACCGTGGCAACGGAAGTTTTGCTGTCGTTGTTTTTAGCAGGCTGGTTTATCCGATGGCGCCGGACCGGCAGGACCGCTCAGGAGATTTCCGGGAAAGGTAAAGAGGAAAAGAAGCGTTAAAACCGTCACCATATAAAATGGCTCATAAAAAAAAGCGTCGGGAATAAAGGGTAAAAAAACTCCCACCATCAGCGCATGAACCGGCGAAGGAGGAAACAGACCATAATGACGGATAAAAGAAATGGCCAGATACAAAGCACATGCGAGAGCAACAACCATACCGAGAAAACCGAATTCCGCCAGGATGTTAAAAAAACCGTTGTGGGCGTTTAAGTGATCCTTATAAATTTTTTCCTTTTCGACGGCAAGCAGTGAGGCAGGAGCGTAATATTTCATGGCCTGATTGCAGTTCCCCGGACCGACGCCTGTAAGCGGGTAATCACGAAACATGGCCAGGGCGCCCTGCCAAAGCAATGGTCTGGTTGCCGCTGTATTGAACGCTTCACCGGCAACAACATATCTTTTTTCGTTTTTGGCGACTATTTCCCAGACATCCGAAAACCTGGACGAAGAAGGCGCTAAAACAACCAAGGCGAGAATTGCAATCCCGATCACACAAGCAGACGTTTTTACAGCTTTCCTGTTGAACAACAGCAGAAGTAACGGCACCAGAAGGACAAAGGCGGCATTGCGTGAACCGGAAAGAGCCATCGCGACGGAAAGGATCGCAACGATTGGATAAAAGACTTTCGCCTTTATGCCAAGCGCCCCCTTCAAATAGAGGAAGACCATAATTCCCAGAGACATAAAGCATCCGAATATATTAGAGTGACTGAGTGTTGCCGCCGCTCTCACGCGCCCGTCGATCACCTGATAATCTCCCCCCCGGAAAGTATCTGATAGAAATCGAGATAAACTTTGATGGGTCACTTCAAAAAAAGAAATACATGCAAGTAAAACCGCGAATCCCATCAGAATTTTTAGAAAAAACACGCCGGCCTTTTCTCCTTCAAGAGAAAGAAGAAAAAGAAGCTGCAGGGAAATGCCGAAGAAAAGTGCGTATTGGAAGAGAGACTTCAGCCCCGGAATCATAGGAAACGGCGAGAGCCATGCGGAAAGAATTCCCGAAAGAAGAAATAGGATTATAAAGATAAAAATGATTATTCTTTCACGCAGAAAACGAATTGAATCCCGATGGTAAATCAGACCAAACGACATTCCGACAAGAAAAATAAAGAGCGGAAGAGGAACGGAATGAACGGACAGGAATTTTATCGGGAAAAGATTTATCTTCACCGCCAAAGAAAGCATGAGCAAAATGATATAGGATCGAATCAGGAAACTTTTTTTTGTGTTTTTCATCAATCTTTCCCCTGCTCATGCACAATACCTCTTGTCGCTTTTTCCCAGAGCACTGACTGCCGTCCGCTGAGATAGCGGAATATTCCTATCAGTGAAGAAACATTCATAAATACAATATAGAGAGGGATAAAAAATAATCCGTTAGCAAAACGACGTTTCTTTAACAAAAACCCCGCAACCGCGACGAGATAAAAAACGACCTGCAGGACAAACAAAAAAAGATACAAATCCCCGCCATCGATCAACAGGAAAAGATTCAGGGGAATCAGTGCCATAAAACAAAAAGGGCCGACAAAGGAACGCAGAAACTTATGGGAAACATACTGAATAGTCAGCATCCCGTGCCGGAAGGGATTGAGGAGTTCCGGCATCCGCAGAATCGACTGGAGGTTTCCTGCGGCAATCCTGATTTTCCGTTTGAATTCTTCTTTGATGTCTGTTGATGCCGTCTCCATAGCATGCGCCCCTGGAGCGTATTGAATCCGGTATCCTTGAAGAGCGATGCGCAAAGAAAGCACGAAATCGTCCGTTAGCGTGTCGTCAGGAATTTCCGCGTAGAGTCGGGTCCGAATGGCAAATAATTCTCCCGCCGCGCCGATACACGAACCCAGACGGGTTTCCCATTTCTTGATCAGAGATTCGAAACGCCAGTAAATCCCCTCGCCGGAACCCGTGGCTTCTTCGCGACCTTTCATCGCAATCCGTTTTTCTCCGCACACACATCCAACGGCAGGATCCCGAAAGAACAAGACCAATTCCTGAACCGCTTCCCGGTTCAGCAGGGCATTGGCATCGGAGAAAACAACAATCTCCGAATCCACAAATTTCATGGCCCGGTTCATGGCGGCCATCTTGCCCCGCCTTTGAGCTTGATGAAGGTGAACAATCCCGGATTTGCTTCCCGCAATCTCTGCGGAACCGTCATTAGATCCGTCCGTAACCACGATAATTTTCAGTTTGTCTCCCGGATAGTCAAGACTCAGGCTGTTTTCGATCTTCCTTTTCAGCCAGGCTTCTTCATTAAAGGCCGAAACAAGTAGCGTTACCGACGGTATATCGCAATGGTGCAGGACGCTTTGTTCCTTTTTGAAGAAATCCTTTACCCGTCCCAGGACGATAACAAGCGCCCCATATCCCAAATAGGTGTATAAGATTATCCCCACAAGAATCCAAAAGGAGATTTCCAAAATCGTCAAGGCAAACTCCTTTCCACGGCTTCCCATAGAATATCCGCTGTTTTATCCCAGTTGAAAAATTTTTTTCGCGTCTTTCCCTTTTCAATGAGATTCTTCCGTAGCGTTTCGTCAAAACAAATTGATTTCATCGCGCCCGCAATGGCATCCACGGAAAACG
>AWGX01000791.1 GCA_000495415.1 Smithella sp. ME-1
CCCTTGGATGCAAGCCAGTAGATTTGAACCACATAGGACCATAGTTTTCCCGGTATATATTTTCCAAGTTGTGAAATATTCACCAAAGCAATGCTTTGTGTAAATTTTAACTTTTCCTGATTATCAAAGTAATTTATTCCTATATGCCAGCTCAATGTTACGCATAAATAATTGGCAATCATCATGAAAATACCCAATACAATATATCCCCAATTTATCTCTAAATGAAACGTTCTTACGGACTCCCAGTTCGCTCTGAATTCCCTGTAGAAGAACAATACGAACACCACCACGACAGCGACTGAAAGCAATGATTTTATATACTTTTTATAATCCATTTTTATCATCCTGACTTTTTCAAAATATAAATATTTGTCGGACTGATAATACTCACTATGTCAGGTAATTTAATACCGAATGGAATTTTATATTCACTTGAATACTTTTCAGATTCATTAATAACGCTAGCGGTATAATCGTTTACGCTAAATTGTGCGACTTCAGCAAGTTTCTTCAGAGATGGATGAGAGACTAGATAAACATCCTCTTTATTTTTTCCTAAATATCCGGCTAATTTTAAGAACAACTTTTGCGGAAGATAATGTAAAAAAGGAATTTTATAATAAGGTTCGACCGGATAATACCTGTTGGGATTGGC
The DNA here is from genome assembly GCA_000495415.1 of Smithella sp. ME-1. The sequence continues at coordinate 659 of AWGX01000791.1, forward strand.
GACGTAACAAATGCCATTATTTTTCAGCAGACGGTTAACTTCCATCAATAAGCTTAACTTATCCTCCGTATGAGCCAGAACATGATTTAAAATGGCAATATCAAACTCATTACCCGAAAACTGCGATAAATCTTTTTCTATTTTAATGAATTTTATTTTTTGTCTGACGTCCGGCGAAACCTGGTCAACAACATCAACTGCCAATACGTTATTGCGTTCCGAGAAATAGGCGGCGATATGTCCGCTGCCGCATCCGATATCAATTATTTTTTTATCCGAAAGGCTATCTCCTATACTTTTAAGATATTCCAATAAGACTAATTCTATTTTTTTCGCTTTAATCAACCTGCCATAGTCAACTGCATAGCCTCGTTCCAGATATTCATTCATTTTTTAAATCCGTTTATTTTTTCGGCAACTTCGTAAATATCTTTTTGAGTATGTCCGTATGAAATCGGCAGGCTGATAGTTGAGGCATGTATTGCTTCCGAAACCGGATAGGAATTATTACCCAGTAGATCACGTAAGGCTTTCTGTTTGTGCGGAGGTACCGGATAATGAATTTCAGTCTTGATTCCCTGGTCTATGAGATATTTCTTCAATTTATCTCTTTGAGGATACCTGATATTGAAAATATGATAAATATCATAATAATCATTTTGTACAACGGGCTTAATAAAATCTTCCTTTATTTTCTTTAAATATATCGCGGCAAGTTTTCTTTTATGATTATTGATTTCGTCGAGCTTTTTTAATTTTACTGATAAAAATGCCGCCTGTAATTCATCCAGTCGTGAATTGTACCCGACAACTTCATTATAATATTTTATCCTGGAACCGTAATTTCTGTAAATTCTTGCCTGCTCTGCCAGTTCCGGATCATTAGTGACAACAGCTCCGGCATCGCCAAGTGCGCCTAAATTCTTTGTCGGATAAAAGCTGAACGCATTACAGTGTCCGAAAGTGCCGGCGTTCTTTTTTTTGTATTGAGCGCCATGAGCCTGAGCACAGTCCTCAATAACTTTTAATCTACGACGCTTTGCTATTTCCATTATCGCATCCATGTCACACATTTTCCCATACAGATGGACAGGTATAATCGCCGCTGTCCTGGACGTTATGGCACTTTCTATTTTTTCAGGATCGATGTTGTAAGTTTTCATATCCGGTTCAACCAGAACAGGCTTCAAACCGCAGTGGATAATTGAAAGTATTGAGGCAATATATGTATTCGACGGAACTATAACTTCTGAACCGGGCTTAATGCGAAATATTTTGAGCGAAATAATCAGCGCGTCCAGACCGGAAGCAACACCTATGCAATTTTTTACGCCGCAATAATCGGCAAACTCATTTTCAAATTTATCTAAGTTCTGGCCAAGAATATAATAGCCCTTTTTTGCAACATCGGCGAAAGCTTTTTTAAAATCCGCCAGAAATGACCTGTTTGTCTTAGATAAATTTTCATATTCGATCATCGATATTCCTCATAAATGTAATCATCGGGATCGAAATATTCAGATGCCAGTACCATCAAAATAGCATCCTCTGTGAAATTATGCATTGTATGCCAATCATTGGGCTCAATGAGAAGGCATTTTGACGGCTTGTTAAGATAAAAATCATCTTTCTTCGTGCCATCATTATTGGATACGACACAACTGCCTTTTAAACAAATGGCCGCCTGTACAGTTTTGTGATGCCGGTGTCCTCCGCGAAGGGAATCATCCACACCATAAATATAGAAAATCCTCTTAATCGCAAAAGGAATTACTTTTTCGATGACCGTAAGATTACCACGCTTATCCGAAAATGTTTTAAGATCGATTAGCTTTGCCATAAGTTTCCTTGTATTTTTCAATATAATATTCAGCTATAGCTTTCCAGTTGAATTTTGTTTGAATAAGCTCAAGTGATTTTCTTCCCATATCAATTCGCGTGCTTTCATTCTCAATTAGACGACTGACCAGAGCGGCTAATTTCTCGTAATCTCCTTCAGAGTGAAGAAAACCATTAAGACCGTCAAACACTACAAGATCATTTCCTCCGACATTGGATGCGACAATCGGCCGGCCGCAAGCCATCGCTTCCGGCACAACGGTATTCAGACCATCAGGCGGATTTTTTTCCGAAGGCATTAGAAATATATCACACGCTGAATAATAATCTGCCAATTCATTTGCAGCTATATAACCGATAAATATTACATGTCCGGAAGTTTTGTCCTGTTTTAAAATTTCCACATATTCGTTTTTTAAATCTCCATCCCCAATAACGGCTAGTTTAATGTTCTTATGTTTTTCTACTATATATTTTAAAGCCCGGAAAGCTGTGGAGAAACCTTTCTTCGGGATGAAACGGCCAATCACTAAAAGTAAAGTAGTCTCATCATTTATTGCTAATCTTTCTCTGGTAATCTTTCTTTTTTGAGCCGAAAAATTTATTTTTTTATCATCTACTCCATAAATAACATAATCAACCTTCTCTGAATCAATGCCACTCCTGACTATCCCTTCTTTCAAATCGGCACTGTTGCAGGACAAGTAATCGGATTTGGCAATAATTTTTGCCATTATTTTCCCTAATGTTCCCGTATTTCTAATGACTGTGACATCCGAACCCGGAAATGAAGTAAGTATCTTCGCATCTGAACCGGCAAGCCATCTTGCGCCGACGGCGATAAGCGCATTAGGAACAGCCCAATGACAGTGCAGAAAGTCATAATTCTCCCGTTTCAATAGCCCGGCAAGCTTTATCATCCCGGCAATTAAAAGAAACGGTGTCAGTAAAATTGTCGACTTTGATATTTTTGTGTCATTTTTCATGGAACTGCCGTATCCGACCAAATGCCACGATTTAAACGGCATATATCTGTACTCGACTATTTTTACTTTATCTGCCTCACCTGTTTTTCTGCACTCTCCTGAATACAATGGTGTAAACACGGTCACCTCGTTTCCGAGGCCGGTATAAGCCTCGGCAAGCGATGCGATAAAGTTTGATCTCCAGTCTCCTGCGAAAAAAGGATAAGAATGAGAAACAAAGCATATTTTCATTTTATCGCCCGTATTAATGTTTTATTCATAACACCCTTTACGTGCATTTCATAACCACAATTTACAAACTTTCCGTTAATTAAATAACTTTACAAATTTTATACTTACATTTAATAATAAAATAAAAAAATATTCCAGAAATTAATAACACAAATATCATAAATGAAGAATAGTCAGAAGAAAATGAAAAGTATATTAGACCACGGGCAGAAGGAGTTTTTCATTCCTGATAAATTCAAACCAACTCATTCGCATTCTGTATTTTTTATAATAATTGTTCTGGCACTTTTGATTATCGCAGATTACTGGCCTGTCCAGAATTATGAATTTCTCAACTACGACGATCCTCTATACGTAACATCAAATTACCAAATTCAATCAGGCATCACTTTTAAAAGCATTGCCGGCACATTTACAAATATCAGCACTTCCAACTGGCATCCTCTTACCATGATTTCACACATGCTGGACTGGACGTTGTTCGGCAATAACGTGGGGGGACATCACTGGACGAATGTAATAATTCACATTTTCAACACGATTTTGCTTTTTTTGCTGTTTAACATACTGACCGGTGCATTATGGCAAAGCGCTCTGGTTGCCGCACTTTTTGCCATTCATCCGCTTAATGTGGAATCCGTCGCCTGGATAGCCGAACGTAAAAATGTTTTAAGCACTTTTTTTCTGATATCGACAATACTTTTTTATATCCGGTACGTGAAATCTCCCGGTTACAAGAAATATCTACCTGTACTGATTTGTTTTGCCTTAGGATTGATGTCCAAACCTATGTTGGTGACGTTGCCTTTAGTCTTGTTGCTCCTTGATTACTGGCCGCTTAACCGTATGCAAGTAACCTGGCAAACCGGAAACAACATTCAAGGATATACACCAATTTTAACTAAAAAAAGAAACATCTCTTTTCTTATTGTGGAAAAAGTTCCTTTGTTTATTTTATCTTTTATTTCTATTTTTATTACTATTTATGCCGCACGACACTATCAAACCATTGCCGGCTTCGAATCTTTCCCCGTTTCCAGACGTATTTACAACATGATTTTCTCTTATTCCTGGTATGTAAAAAAGTTTTTTTACCCGACTGATCTTGCCGCTTTCTATCCTCACGCTGTTACAACATTGCAGTTTCTTGCTGCTTTATTATTTCTGATTATTATCACTTTTTTTGTTTACAAACATTTCCGGAAACATCCCTACCTATTAGTTGGCTGGTTGTGGTATCTTGGCACACTTGTTCCCGTTATCGGTATCGTTCAGGTTGGATATCAGACAATGGCTGATCGCTATGCCTACGTTCCGTTAATCGGTATTTTCATCATGGCGGCATGGGGATTGCCGCAACTTTTATTAAAAATAAAAAACGGAAAAATAATTGCTGCGTTTATCGCAGCTATATTCATTGTAATTATAACTATGGCAACTTACCTGCAAGTTCATGTGTGGAAAAACAATTATTCTTTATTGGGACATGCTTTGAGCGCTTATCCTGAAAATTATTCGGCCTTGCAGTTTCGCATGGAGCGTAAGAATCCTGATAAGTAACATAAGAAAATATCGCCTAATACTTCTATTAACCGGAGAAATATACCGTTAGCACCAAAGACATGACGTGCCGTTGCTTTTTTAATAAAATTATGTCAATTATTAACAGTTCAAGAATAGTAACGACATTTGACAAGATTACAGTATCATTGACACAGTCTCTACGCGGGAATGA
>AWGX01000792.1 GCA_000495415.1 Smithella sp. ME-1
TGGTCGATATGACAAGGTTTCATTAAGACTCTAAATTTAATAACTATCTCATTCGCCTACAAAAGTCATTGACAAAATCAGCAACTTAATGTTAACCAAATAACATTGTTGTTCTTATTTATAAACAACAAAACAAATGTTGCGAAAGTCGCTTTTGGAAAATGCCCGTTTTTTGAAAGCGGAAAGTATTAACTAACTTTTTTTAAAGGAGAAAAGAATGAAGAAATTTTGGTTAA
>AWGX01000793.1 GCA_000495415.1 Smithella sp. ME-1
GTAAATACATTTAAAAGGGCAGCCGCGGCTGCTGAAAAAAGAGGCGTATTTCTTATGTGTCAAAGCAGTCATGGCATTGACTTTCCAGTATGCTTTGAGATCGATAAGATCATAAGCGGGAAACGGAAGTGTATCAATATCTTTCACAAATGGTGTAACTCCCGGATTGGTAACTATCCCGTCCTTAGTACGCCTGAATATGCCAGGCACTTCCGATATGTCGCCACCACCGAAATGCGCATTGATCAATGCCTCGAAAGTA
>AWGX01000794.1 GCA_000495415.1 Smithella sp. ME-1
CCAGATTTTTTTTGTTGTATAGACTTGCCATAACGGCATTGGGCAGACCACCCCATCCGACTTGAATAGTGTCGCCGTCCTGCACCAGGCGTGCCACGTTTTTACCGATAGTTCTAATTACGTCACTTGTGGGTGTTTTTGATACTTCTAAGAGTGGTTCATCATAAGGGACTATAAAATCAACATCTTTAATGTGAATGAAACCATCTCCATGAATACGGGGCATATTGGGGTTTATCTGAGCGATGACTATTT
>AWGX01000795.1 GCA_000495415.1 Smithella sp. ME-1
ATCATCTTTGATTTAGAATGGTATTACTGGTTAATTGATTTTATTTTTGATATAAATATAAAATGTTTAAAAAAATCTTCGACAGGATAATCACTTACAACTATAACCTGACAGTAAGGGTAAGACTGATGGCGTTAACGGTCGTTGGTCTTGCTTTAACTATGGCCATTTGGGGCGTTGTTCAACTAACTGCCATGGATAAAATTTTGGTTGATCAACAGGCAAAAAGACTTGAAGGCGTGGCTGATACAATCAGCACTTTTTATCAGTATTTCCCGACGAAGCGCGGGCTTCGTGCCCTTGATTTAGCTCTAAAAGATTTTATCCAATCAGATGTTCGTCTGGCGAGAATTGATATTTTTGATACTAACCGTGGTGATGTTGATTACGTAGCCGGTGCAAGCCGGGTTCAATATGAATGGCCGGATAATATTATTGCTGCTGCTGTTAATTCAAAAGACAAGGTGCGTTATGTTAGGATAGAAACGAAAAGCGGTCCGGCGCTGGGCTTACTTTATCCTGTTTCAGGAGATACAAAAGAATCTCAAATTGTTGTGGGTATTATCGGTTTTTCGCGGTCGAATGCCGAGATTATGAACAGTGCCAGACAATTGCTGATTTTTAGCAGTATCGGTTTATTGCTATTCATTCTCCTGGTATTAGGATTGAGTTACGGTTGGATAATTGGAAGACCGCTGAAATCAATTATTCAAACAATTGATGAGTTTCAAAAAGGGCAATATATAAATCGAATTCCCATAGTTCGTAATGATGAATGGGGTCAGATATCCAAACACTTCAACGTCATGGCTGATGAAATTCAGGAAGTAATGACCAGATATCTGGAACTCAACAGACATCTGGAAGATCGTGTCCGTGAAGAGACAATCAAGGTTGTTCAGTTACAAAAACAGGTTACAGACTTGAAACAATTAACCGCTCTTGGTCAATTAACGGCCAATCTGGCTCATGATTTAGGTACGCCGCTTCATTCCATCGGAGGATTGGCTAAACTTCTTTTAGAAAAAGGAGGCTGGACGCCGGATGTAGCACACAAGCTTAATTTGATAGTGCAGCAGACCCAACGGTTGGATAATGTAATTCAAAATGTGCGTAAAGCCACACGCCTTCCTGAACCGCATTTTGAGGTATTGACTGTTCAGCAAATTTTAAGTGAGACGCTGCCACTTGTAGAACCGTTCATGCAGAAAAACAAAGTGAAAATGAAAGTGAATATCAACGAAAAAGTTAAACCTCTGTATGTAGACCGTTTTCGTATTCAAACTGCCCTGATGAATTTAATTCAAAATGCTCTTGAAGCAATGCCTGAAGGGGGAGAAATCAATATATCGGCTGAAAATCTTTCCTCTAAGAATTTTGAGTCGATAATAATTAGTGATACAGGTGTAGGAATGGCTCCTGATATGGTTGAAAAAGTGTGCGAGCCGTTTTTCAGCACAAGACAGGACGAAGGTATGCGTGGATTGGGGCTGGCTATCGTTCGTGACATAATCAAAGTCCATGGCGGCACAATGGAAATAAAAAGTGTTCAGGGGCAGGGAACTTCGATTATTCTTAATTTGCCGATAGCCCGGCAGGAAAATTCTTTTCCAACATAAACAACTAAATATTCTTATTGGTCTCTATAAAAACAATAAAGATTATTTTTATAGATTTTTTCCGCTGACTAATCCGTAACGGCGGATTTTCATACGTAAGGTTTTGCGGTCAATGTCTAGAATTTGAGCAGCCTTGGACTGGTTCCAAAGAGTCGCCTGCAGGGTTTGTAATATTTTCTCTCTTTCGGCAATTTCCAGCGGTGAAAGTTCGTACGGAGCGTCACTTTTTACAAGCTCTTGTTGTTGTTGAAAGCGCACCGGCAGATTTTCCGGCAAAATAACCGCGAATGGAGACAACAGAAGAGTTTGCTGAAGCACGTTTTCCATCTCCCGGACATTACCCGGCCAATCATAGGACATAAGTAATTCCATTGCTTCTACAGAGATGCGTACATTGGTGTAACCGAATATTTTCAACATTGATTCGATAAGCAAAGGAATATCTTCTTTCCTTTCTCTTAAAGGCGGAACATGTAAACGTACAATAAATCTGTATAACAAATCCAGGCGAAAACGCCCGGCATTCACTTCCTGATCAATATTTTTATTTGCTGCCGCAACTACACGCACAGCAACGTGGTGAACTTCGTGGCTGCCGATTTTTCTTATTTCCCCGTTTTGCATAAAACGTAAAAACTTGCCTTGTAAGGCTGTCGACATTTCTGTAATTTCGTCTAGAAAGACAGTTCCGCCTTCCGCTGATTCTAATAATCCGACGTGCTGGTGACTGGCACCGGTAAACGCTCCTTTTTCATATCCGAACAGCTCCGACTCCAGCAAGTTGTCGGGGATAGCACCGCAATGGACTACAACAAAGGGCTTGTCGCGCCTGGAAGACATGTTGTGTAAAGAACGGGCAGTCAATTCTTTCCCTGTCCCGCTTTCACCTTCTATTAAAACACTGGCAGAGGCATCGGCGACACGGGCAATCTGCTTGTAAAATTCTACCATTGCCGCAGATGATCCCAGTAATGCAGGGCCTTTTTCTGTTTCGGATAAATCAAGCTTCAGGCGTTTTTCACGAAGTTCCCTGACTTCCAATACTTTTTTAACAATAGACCGGCAATCTTCAGGTGAGAATGGTTTGCTTATATAATCCCAGGCGCCCAGACTTATAGCCTCCATTGTAGTTTCCAAAGAACCGTAAGCGGTCATTAGTATAACCGGTAAATCCGGCCACTTTTTGTGCACTTCACCCAGAAATTGCAGGCCATCCATTTCAGGCATACGAATATCGGACAGAAGCAGATCATATAGGGAGAGGTCTTGCTTTAAAGCTTCTTTGGCAGATGTATAAGTTTTTACATCATAGCCATCAAGCGAAAGAGCTTCCTGTAAAAACTCGCAGGCGACCGCGTCGTCGTCAATCACTAAAATATGGGCCTTCATAAAATTACCTGTATTTATTTTTGATAAAAAGATCAACTTATAAAGTTGAGTGTTAAGGCAGGGCCGCAATAAAAAATCCCGAGAGCTTTTTACTGCCTAAAGCATCTTGAGCAATTATGTCGCACTGAATTCTTTTTTCACCATTTTCTTCAAACTTTTTAACTATCTCACCGCTAACTATGATTATTGCTCGATCTTTTGTGTTTTCCATATCATCCATATCGGCCGGTTCTGTCATACTCAAGAAACGGGCGTTAAATTTTCTTAAATATTTGTTTTCAATCCAGGAAGTAACGGCTTCGCCGGCAATACCCATGATTAACATGCCGTGGGCAATAACATTTTTCATGCCTATCATTTTAATGAAGGTCTGATCATGATGAAGCGGGTTAAAATCACCCGAAGCACCGGCGTAACGGACCAGATGTGTTCTGGTAATGGGTGCGGATGTATAAACAGGCATTTTGTGTCCCACTTCAATATCATCATAATTTGGGGCCATATTTATATTCCTATCGTTCCATTAATCTTGAGCGGGCTTTAAGCACCAATTCGCCCCGTTGATTAATAAATTCTGTTTCGAGGACAGTAGCCTCTACAGTCCTGTTGCTGCTTCCCTTTTTAAACATATCGATAACTTTCATTTTTCGGGTAATGACGTCGCCGGCGTAAATGCTGCCAAAATATTCATATTCTTCTTCTCTGTGCAAAAGCCTGTTTAAATCAATACCCAAAATTTTAGCTGTACCCATCAGACCGCCACCAGTCCAAAAAAAAGAGCAGATTGGAAAGGTCGGAGGAATCGGTATCCCTTGATAACCTGCTTTTTTTGCAGCTTCTTCATCACAATAAATGGGATTGATTTGTTCCTTACTATCTTTTTGAGAAACGGCAATGGCAAACTCGATAATTTTATCTTTTTCTATTGTAAAAGTGTAGGCAGGGAATTCCATACCCAACTTGGACCTGTCTGCCATAATTGCCTCCTGCAAAAATGAACTAAATTTATATCATATTTATATCAGAATAACACGATTTAATTGCATAAATCTAATCTCGATTCTAAATCAACGCGCTATTTTTATTGGTTCCGATTCATCAGGATTATCGGCTTTCTCAACGAATGTATAATGTGTGATCTTTATTTTATAAGCCTCGTTTTTTTAAAAGAAAAATACTACGCCCCATTCATTACGGATTGAAATGTTGTATGAATTGGGAAAATAAGAAAAATAACAATGCGGAAAGTTATATTGATAATTAATAACTCTCTATATTCTTTGAAATGAAGTGGCATGAAATTATTTTTAAACCGGAAATGGTGAAACGCCAATATGCAGATGAAGAAATACTGCAAAGCTGAAAGATAAAATTCAGGCACAAATCGTTATGCCTTGTTGTTGTGTGTCCAATGCCAAGTGATTTTATCACCAGCAAATTGAGATTTTATATAGCCGGAATTAATAAGGCTTTTTAATGTACTATTAACTATATGCGTTTCCATATCCGTAATTTTCTGAACTTTTCTGCATAGTATGTCAACGCTTTCATGAGAAGTGTTCTTTTGAAAACTTTCTGTAGGGAAGGAACCGTATCGCTCAATGATGTCTTGTGCTAAAAGTTTGTAAATCAGATCCGTCCTTAAGTGTCCTTCAACCATGAAATTTTCCTCTGGCGTGTTTTTGCCCGTCTTGTTTTTGTATTGCTGTAAAAAATCTTCCCATCCATCATTAACTTCTTTATCATATTCAGCTACAAATTCAGCAATTTGTTCCGATGAAATTTTTGAAGTTTTTACAATTGCTCTGTTTGCATCATACTGATCCCAATCATCAGTCAAAATTTCAAGATCATACTCATCAATATTTTCCCTTACCGTTGTACCGGGAAAAGGTGCAAGCAAATGATATCCGAAAGGCACATCTAGACTTTCGGCAAATTCTTTTGTTTCCCTTAAGGTTTGAGGAGATTCTCCCGGGAGCCCCACTATAAAATATGCATGGGCGGATAGTCCCACTTCCTTACATATCTTTACTGCCAGCCTTGTTTCGTCCAAAGTAATCTTTTTCTTGATGCGATCAAGTATTTCCTGGTTCCCCGATTCAATTCCCAAGCCTACACTATCACATCCAGTGTCGCGCATGATTTCCAGAGTTTCTTTATCGATTGTATCCACGCGTGAAAATGCGCTCCAGGCAAATTTTAAACTCCGACGTTGAATTTCCTCGCAGACCTTTCTTGCCCTTTTCTTGTTTGCAGTAAAAAGATCATCTGCCACATTGATTCTGGTTATTCCATAAGATAAGATGTTTTCGATTTCATCGACTACCAGAGAGGGACTTCTATGGCGGACTTTCTTCCCCACCATTCTGCGACCCTGGCAAAAGATGCATTGATAAGGACAACCTCGACTTGTGATTATGCTGACAGGAAAACCCAGAGCCTGATACCGGGATAAAGACAATAGATGCCTTGCCGGGAGGGGCAACGTATCGAGATCGGAGATTAATTCTCGTGTTTCGGTAAAAATGACTTCATTATCCTGACGAAATGCAATGCCTTTGACATTACTCCATTTGTTCATGACCATTTTGATTAACATCAATTCCTTGACGGTTTCTTCCCCTTCTCCTATCACGATCATGTCTATTTCCGGATAAGACTGAAGAACATTAGTTGCGTCAAAGGAAACGTGGGGACCTCCCATTATCGTAATCACGGAAGGATTATGCCTTTTTGCAATTCCAACAATTTCTGCTGCCGATTTAAAATTCAATGTAACCGACGTTGCACCCACTATATCAGGCTTAAATCTGTCCAGCCTTTCTCTTAGTTTGTCCGGTGTATATTGAGAAACGATGTAATCAAAAATTTCCACCTCTGCGCCAGCCGCTTCGAAGGCAGCCGCAACATAAGAAATACCCAAAGGTGGTGCCGGTGCTTCTTCCAACGGATACGGTGGGGCAATGATGGCTACTTTCATTGATCGGACCTCTTCTTAATTGCCAAATGTGACGTCAATATTATTGAATAGTACTGTTGTTAAAAAAAAAGGTGGCTTGCGTGTTGTACACACAAGCCACCGGAAAAAACAATGTATTTTTGTTTTAAGCTAGCATATCTCTGCCATAATCAAGGATACGTCTTGCTATAACAATCATCTGAATCTGTTGCGTGCCTTCATAAATATCATTGACCTTATTGTCTCTCATCCATTTTTCCAGCAGATATCTCTGCGAATATCCGATAGGTCCAAGGATTTCAACACACTTCTGAACAACCAGATTGCCTGCCTTTCCTCCTTTTGCCTTGGCCATGGAAGCCTCTAAATTGTTCGGTCGACCATTATCGGCCATCCATGCAGCCTTTTGTATTATGACGCGCATCATTTCCAACTGGGCTTCCATCCAGAGCATGTCTTTTTCAATAGAGCTTAATTTAACAAGAGGCTTGTCATATCTTATTTCTATGCCTTCTTTGGCCAGGACTTCTTTGGTGAATTCATAAGCGGCTCTTGCGCAACCCAGTGCCAGAGCACCAACCAACGGCCGTGAAGCATCGAAGGTTGCCATAACACCCTTGAAACCACCTTCGGGTCTTATCTCAGGGTCACCCAATATATTGGTTTTTGGTATTCTGCAATCCTGAAGAATCAGCACTGCAGTATCTGAAGCCCGAATACCGCATTTATGTTCCAGTTTACCTACGGTCAGGCCCGGTGTTCCTTTTTCTACTACAAAGGATTTAATTGCATTTCTACCCTTACTCTTGTCAAGGGTAGCCCAGACAACAACTACCTCACAGCGATCGCCATCCGTTACAAATATTTTCTCACCGTTCAATATATAATCATCCCCATCAGGGACGGCTGTTGTGCTGACGGCGCTGGCATCCGATCCGCAACCTGGCTCGGTAATAGCCATGGCGGCATACTTCTGTCCGAATCGCTCATACTGTTCATCGGTAGCAACAGATCCGATGGCTGCGTTTCCCAATCCTGATCCGGGCAAGGCCAGCATTAATCCGACATCACCCCAGGCCAGTTCTTCGGCCCCGGTAATAGACATTGCATTTGCGCCAATCTTATCATCAGTTACTTTAATTTCCTTCTTTTCACCACTCGCCTTTTTTCTGCCTGCTCCCATTCCCCCTGCCTGCATTATAACGCGAAAAGGCTCCAGTTCCGTTGGTCTCTGATGCTCATGTTCGTCATAAAAGCGTGCAATAGGTCTCATGATATCATTGGCCATACCATGGATTAAATCTGCAACCTGTTTTTCCATATCAGATACTTTAAAGCTTATCATTTTGCTCCTCCTTCATTTAGGCTTAGGCCATTATCAGACCTTCTAACATTGAAAATGCCCTTGCATTCCTGAACCACAGCTCGATGTTATGTTCACGGATAAGGCCATGTCCTCCCAATATCGACACACCATAATCAGAAATCTTAAATGCCTGCTCAGCAGCATACGTCTTGGTTAGATAGGAGATCCTCAAAAGCTCGTTATTCATTGCTTCTCCCTGGTCTGCTGTCCAGGCCGCTTTCCAGGTCATAGATCTCATTCCTTCAATTTCTATGGCTGCATCGGCAAGCATAAATGCGATTGACTGACGTGTGGCAATAGGAAATCCGAAAGCTACACGTTCTTTTGCATATTTGATGGAGTAATCCAGTACTGCCTGTGAAACACCGACCATTGTGGCGGAAAGTCCGATACGGGAAAGACATAATAGTCTTGTGTAATCAATTCCCTTTTCCCCACCGAGACAATTTTCGACAGGTACCGTGCAATCTTTAAAGGCTACCCTGTAAAGAGGGAGAGCATTGAGTCCCATATTCTTTTCCTTTTCTACCAGAGAGACTCCAGCGGTGTTTTTATCGACGATAAAAGCACCGGTACCTTTATCTGTTGAAGCAATTACGAGCATGTATTCTGCCTGATCTGCCATAGGAACCATGCATTTTTCTCCGTTTAACATATAACTATCCTTACTCAGGACAGCTTTTGTTTGCACGTTAAACGGATCATAAGAAATGGAGTGTTCCATTATGGCCAGGGTTCCAACCTTGTATTTGTCGCCGCAGAAAGTTGGAAGGTATTTCTTCTTCTGCGCATCCGTTCCCATTTCCAGAATGGGCAACACAAAAAGATTTGGCGCCATTGCCGCGAGAGACAATGAAAGATCGCCATGGGCAAGTGCCTCTGCCATGATGACATTATTAAGGCAAGATTTGTTAAACCCATATCCGCCATACTCTTCAGGTATGATATTTGCTGTAAGTCCCAGCCCCCATGTTTTTTCAAGAAAATCCGGTGGAATTTCAAATTTCTCATCGCAATCCCTTGAAATCGGTCTTAATTCATCAGCCGCAAAACTTTCCATGGATTCTTTTATCTGTCGTTGATCTTCATCCAAACTAAATGTTGACATTCCTACCTCCTTTTTTAGCTTTTGTAATAACCAATGTTTTAAAGATATTTATTTCAAAACCAAAAACTTTTTAATACTAGGACAACTTTGTAACGCGGTCATTTAAAAAAACAACCAAAAATTAAAACAAACAAAAACAGCATGCGCAGAATTTCGTCTGTTCTAAATTTGTCACAAAATTGCTTACCGATTGGTAAGTACTAGAAAAAATAATGCGTGTCAATCTCTTTTTCAAAATATTTCTATCTTTATGTTGAATACTGTGGTATGTATAATATATAAAATATAAACAATAACTTATATAATGATAAGTTGTTGCTGTAAAGTGTGTTGAATTAGCTGAATAGGAGCCGTAAAATATTAAATATTATATTTACCACATGGTTTTACCTCTATAGTGTTTAATTATGGAAAAATTAAAGAAAACAATCAGAAAACATTCTTCCGCCAATGAAAAAAATGCCAGAGAAAGAATATTACAGGCAGCCAGAGAAGTGTTTTCATCGTATTCGTTTACAACTGCCAGTACGCGCATGATTGCCAAGCAGGCTGGTGTAGAACATCCGATGATTCATTATTATTTCGGTTCCAAAGAAAAACTATTCTACGAAATGGCCGAAGCTATTTATAATGAGACAAGACCGGTGCAGGAATCCTGGTATGAAGGTCTTGATACTATGTCGTTTAAGGAAGGATTTTCGCTTTTCATCGACCGAATGCTTGATTACACCATGGACAAACCAGAAGCTTTGCGTATAGCTGCTCTTAATGCGGTTAACATCGGTAATATCGAAGAAATACCCGGTTATCGTTTTATCATCATGAGCATGGCAGCCATGAGACGTGGCATGGAAGAAAAACTGACCCTACGGGGATCGAGCCGTGAAATAGAGATGTTTATTTATTGTTTTTACAGTCTTATGATATCTTTAGTCGGAGCCAGATCGTGCCAGGCCCAGATACTGAACATGAATCCGTTAGAGGAAAAGTATCGAACATGGGTGAAAGACGCCGCCATGACCCTCTTCTTCCCCTGGTTTAAGAAGATTCTTGTCGGTCAATGATAGAAATTCCATAGAAATAATATTTAATAAAAAATAATATACAATATCCTGTCTAAAATGATAACAAACGTTACTGTGTCTAGATATCATCAAAAATATGTACAGGCGAAAAATAATTATGTTGAAGTTAATTAACCTCAATAAGTTAATCTTTATTATCGTTGCTATAAGCATTGCAACTACGTGGGCAGCAGATGACGGCTGGAAAAAAATCGGAGAATCAGATGGTATTGCGGGCTACACCCGTCCGACTGTCAGAAGCGGTGTTGATGAAATCAAAGCTGTGGGTATTGTGGATGCTCCTATTGCTGTTGTCGAGGCAGCTATTCGTGATATTTCCATAATGCCGCAATATATATTTTTGTGCAAAGAATCTTTCGTAATCAATACACCGGAAATGAAAAGTGAGGGAGATGTTATCTTTTTTTATAGTCTGACCGATTTGCCCTTTCCCTTAAGCAATCGAGATGTTGTGGCAAAAGCTTTATGGTCAGTGGATAAATCAAAAGGTGCTATCTATTGTCATTCGGAGGGAGTAAAAACTGCATATAAGCAGAATAAAGATGTCGTGCGAATGCCGTTGTCTATCACTAATTGTAAACTGGTACCAAAAGGCGCAGACAAGACCGAAGTGACCTACCAGGTTCTTGGTGATCCGGGTGGGAAATTGCCTCATTCCCTTGTCAGTATGCTCACCAAAAATTACGGCATCAAGACCATAGCCGGACTCAGGCAAATGGTTAAAAAGGATAAATTCAAGAATGTGAAAAAGGTTGTCACTACCACAGAGAAACTCAAACGCTAATCCATGTAATAATAGAAAAATATATTGTCAAAGAAATATTCAAATACTAATAATAAATCCACCTATTCCTTTGCTCCGGCTTGTTCCAATATTGTTATAATTTCTCTCCAGCCTTTCTTTTTTGCTATCTTCAGAGCAGTATATTCGACACCATCAATATTCGTTTTTACATTCATGTTAGCACCTTTTTCCAGAAGAATTTTGACGATATCTTTGTGACCACCGGTAGATGCCATCATCAAAGGCGTTGCGTCATTGATGTTTCGGACATTCACATCAGCACCTTTTTCCAAAAGAAGTTTGACAACTTCCGTAAGGCCGTTTTGTGACGCTCTAAATAGAGCAGTTGCGTTGTCGGAATCTCGTTCATTGATATCTGCACCTTTATCCAAAAGCAGTTTAACAACTTCCGTATATCGATTCGGCGATGCGAATAGATTTTTATTAAGTCTCATATCACCGCTCTTTGTCCGGCCACAAGCGGATGCTCCTATTAGAGCATTATAACCATCGCTGCTTTTTACATTAACGTCCGCACCCTTATCCAAGAGTAGTTTTACTATCTCCACATATCCGTTATAAGATGCCAGCATTAGAGGTGTTGCTCCATCTCTGTATATTGATGCGATAACCCTTCTTGGACCGCCTGAAGCTCTTTTAGCGTTCACATCAGCGCCCTTATCCAATAAAAGTTTAACAACTTCTGTTTGACCGCTGCTGGCTGCCATGAACAGAGCCGTTGAACCATCATAAGTATTCTTTAAGTTGACATTAGCCCCTTTGTCTAATAGTAAATTGATTGTTTTTATTTGACCATTTTCCGAAGCGGCCATTAAAGCTGAATAGCCTTCCTTATCTGTTAAATTGACATCAACGCCTTTATCCAGAAGCAGTTTAACAAAGTTCAAAGAACCATCTTTTGATGCCGTAATCAGAGCATATGGGATATTATTAATATCTTTTAAATTAAAAGTAGCACCTTTATCCAAAAGAAGTTTAACAATATCCTCCCGTTCATTTCCTAAGGCTGACAAAAGAGCTGTAATACCTTTTGTGCCATTGATGGTGGCTTCTATGTTAGGGTCAGCTCCTCTGTCCAACAAGAATTTGACGACCTCTGCGTGTCCTTTTTGTGAAGCACACATCAAGGGCGTTGCTCCATAAGTGGTGTCCCTTGCATCAACGCTAGCGCCCTTCTGCAGAAGAAGTTTGACGATTTCCAAATAGCCGTTGTCTGATGCCCACCAAAGGGCTGTTGCGCCTTTAGTTGTTTCTCGTGTGTCTACATTTGCGCCTCTATCCAAAAGAATTTTTACGACATCCGTATGGCCTTTATCCGCAGCCCAAATCAAGGAAGTAAAGCCCGTACCATCTTTAGTATTTATATCAGTGCCGTTATCTAATAGGAATTTAACGATTTCTGCATTACCGATATAAGATGCCAATGTTAGAGCGCTTGAACTATTTTTTTTATCTTTGACATTAAGATCGGCATGCTTGTTCACAAGAAGCTTTACTATTTCATTATGTCCCTTTTGAGATGCCCATATTAGAGCAGTTGAGCCATCGATAGTGCTTTTTATATTTACGTCAGCTCCCTTATCCAAAAGCAGTTTTACAACTTCTTTGTGACCACCTTCCGATGCCACCATCAGAGCTGTGAATCCATTGGAGTCTTTTGTATTTATGCCAGATCCCCTGTCTAAGAGGCTTTTAACAATTTTTTCATAGCCTTTATTTGCTGCCCATATCAACGCAGGGTAGCCGGTGACGGCTTCTATTTGATTTGCATCAGCACCTTTATCCAAAAGGAGTTTTACGACATCAGCATGATTGTTCTGCAATGAGACCACCAGAGCAGTAAATCCATTAGGGACATCTTTTATATTTACATCGGCGCCCTTATTCAAAAGGAATTTAACAATTTCCGTATATCCTTTTTCTGATGCCGATATCAAAGCAGTGGTACCTTTCTCCATACCGAACTCATATTTTTTTACTACCATTGCATTGATATCTGCACCTTCCGCAAGTGCGCTTTGCACTCCTTGCAGATTGCCTGTTTCAGCGGCTTGAATCAATTTATCATTTTTGTCTGATATGCCTGCCTCGGCAAAAATCACTGACATCAGAAGAATGAAAAAAATAGAAAACAGTATTCGTTTCATGTGATACCCCTCAATAATTTATTTGCCAGGTGCTTTTGTATAAATGAAGATTGTTCAATAAAAATATTTAGTTTTGTAAATTATTCAAAATCAGATGTCAATTAGAAATACTGTAATAAAGACTTCTCATCCCGATAAATCGGGGTTCAAAGTAACAAACTTAATTATTCTCATTAGAGATATTTATTCCTAATAGAAAGATTTAATGGTAAAGAAATCGGCGGATATTATACCAATTCGATTTCTTTGGCTAACTTTGTTGG
>AWGX01000796.1 GCA_000495415.1 Smithella sp. ME-1
CCCGATGCATCGGGATTGGAAAGTTCGACTAAAAAACTTTAATGCGCATCGCTTTTAAAGTTTGAGTCTTATTACGTCCAGCAAGTTTCAGTACGTTTCGTTTCTAAAACTTGGGACTCATTACAATATAAAAAAGGGCGCCATTCACGGCGCCCTTTTTTATTTAGTAAATTTTAATAAATTATTTCCTCAGTTCCTGAACTTCCAGATGAACCTCAACACGACGGTTCTTAATTCTTCCTTCCTCAGTATCATTGCCGGCTATGGGCTTGGTAAGGCCGAATCCGACAGCTTTAAGACGTTTTGGATCAATATCTTCCATTTCGATCAGGGACTTCTTGATCGATTCAGCTCTTTTCCTCGAAAGTTCAAGGTTATATTGCGCCGATGCTATATTACAAGTGTGTCCTTCGATAGTCGCTTTCAAGTTCGGATGTTTTTTCATGAAATCAGCAAGTTTTTTGATTTCGCCGTAGTATTCCGACTTGATATCCCACTTTTTGTAATCGAATTGAACCATTAGTGTTATAACGGCCGTAATAGGACAACCGTTTTTATCAACTTTTGCAACTTCGGGTGTATCAGGACATTTATCCAGACAGTCAGGCACACCATCTTTATCTGAATCTACAGGGCATCCATTTTCATCTACGGCACAGCCCGGAGGTGTATTGGGACATTTATCCAGCCCGTCACACACGCCATCCTTGTCCGAATCCTTAGGGCATCCATTTTCATCTACTACGCATCCCAGCGGAGTATCGGGGCACTTATCTCTACCGTCGCACACGCCGTCCTTATCTGAATCCACAGGGCATCCATTTTCATCTACAACACAACCCTCCGGTGTGTCAGGACACTTATCACAACCGTCGCACACGCCATCCTTATCCGAATCAGTGGGACAACCATCAGCATCGACGATGCAACACTCAGGTACATTTTGACACTTCTTAACAGGTACCGGCTCTGGTGGAGGTGGAGGCGGAGGCGGAACAAGCTTCACACCACCAAAGTGATAATTCAGACCGACCGAAAGAATGTGATCTCCCAATGTAGCGTCTCCTCCGGGGGTTTTACATTCGGTAAAGAAGTAGCGGTATCCAAAATCGATGGACAAACTGGGGATGATTTCCAGGTTTATTCCGGCTATTCCCTGTACAGCGTAATTATTAAAGGATTCATCTAATGACCCTCCGGCTATTTCACCCATTGACCAACCTGCACCCAGTCCAATGTAGGGTCGAATCATTCCTTCCGGATACCTTAATAAAAGATTGACCATCAGGTTGTTTGATTTATAGTATTCAGTTCCTGGTTCATAGACATCCTGGTCGTGGAGATACATATACTCCAATTCGGCAGCCAACCATCTTACGGGAAAGATATAACCGGCTTTGACTCCGGCCGCCCAACTGTTGTTGAGCTTAATTGACGGCCCATTGTCCACCTTAAGTTCATCAGGTACGACAAAACCACCGAAAACTCCAACATAGAACGGATTGTAAATTTCAACCGGTTCTTTCGTGGCATTAATGGTTTCTGCCGATGATGTAAAAGGTGAAAAAGTTAAAAGAAAAATTGTTACTATACTCAAAACGATAACGACAAAAGGATAAGAAACTCTCTTCACAAAAAATCCTCCTTTTCAACAAAGCATTTAAAACTCTTACATTTTTTTGATTTATATATGATAAAAAATTAAAAGTAAATATAAAATTTCTATATTGGAAATATTCATTTTTTACCACACATATGTAGTATTAAATAAATTATTTCAATATCTTAAATTTTTTACTGAATGTTTCAATAAATCTTTAAAATAACTACTTTTCCCTGTGGATGACGTGAACAGAGGTCGCTTTGAATGAAGCAAGTACCGTACATCCTTGAATTATTCCTAAATCTTCACAGGAAGTTAAAGTAATATAAGCAATTAAAGGAAAACCACAATCAAGAGTCAACTTGTTAAAAAATCCCTGTCGGATAATTTTGGATACTTTTGCCTCAAAAATATTGCGTGCGCTGCTTTTACCTGAACTTTGGTTTAATACGGTAATATTTTCCGGCCTTAAACAACAAAATACTTTTTGACCTGCGAAATAATCGCCTATTGCTTCTATTTCTTTTCCGTTAACCAAAACAACGATATTCCCTTTTGAGCAATTTTTTACTGTGCCTTCCAGTATCGTTTCGGTTCCAACGAAATTAGCCACAAATTCAGAATCCGGATGATTGAATACTTCAGCTGTTGTGCCGGACTGTGCTATTTCCCCCTTATTCATAACACTGACATCCTGTGCCAGACGCAGCGTCTCTTCCCGATCATGCAGTGCCAGCACTGCCGTAATTTTTGTTTCATCGAGTGTGTTCTTCAAATCATCAATAATATTTTCCCGCGATGGTGGATCAAGTGAATTAAAAGCTTCATCAAGCAGGATAATCTGCGGCTTGATGGCAAAAGCGCGAGCCAGTGAAACTCTTTTTGCTTCCCCTCCGGAAAGCGCCCGGGCTGATCTTTTTTCCAAATGACTTATTCCAAAATATTCCAGAGCTTTTTGAACTCTGGCTTTTATTTCATCTTTACTAATTTTACGGAACTTCAATCCCAGTGCAACATTTTCAAAAACATTGCTGTTCAAAAGCAGCGGTTCCTGAAAAACAACGGATACATTACGGCGCAACATTGCCAGATCAGCCCTGCTTTCAAGCGGCATTCCCTGAAAATAAAGTTTCCCCTGCTCCGGTTTTAATAAACCCGCCAGCATCAAAAGCAAAGTTGATTTGCCTGCACCGTTCGGTCCGATTAGCGCCAGAATCCTTCCCTGCCGCACAGCCAATTCAGGAATATCCAATACGGTCACGCCGCCCCGATACAAAATTATATTTTCTATTTTCATTAGAGTTTCTTGCTTCATCGGAGATGCTGCCTTTGCTGTATCTGCGTGAGCAGGTAATTAACAATGAAAGAAAGTAAGAGAAGAATAATGCCCAGAGCAATGGCAACATCAAAGTTCCCTTTGCCGGTTTCCATAACGGTTGCAGTGGTAAGCACACGTGAGTATCCCTTAATGTTACCGCCGACCATGATGGAAGCTCCGACTTCGGAAATTACACCCCCGAAACCGGCCATGACCGCCGCCAGTAACGGCAGACGCGCCTCTTTAATCAACACCCACACCATCTGTAAACGGCTTGCTCCCAGCGAAAGAATCTGCAGGCGCAGATTTGGCGACAGATTTTGAATCGAGGCCAGCGATATACCCATGACAATCGGCGTGGCGATTATTGCCTGGGCAATAATAATTGCGGTAGGAGTGTAAAGAATTTCCAGAAAACCGAATGGCCCGTTGCGCCAGATAAGAATTGTTACAAACAAACCGACGACTACCGGCGGCAGGCCCATACCTGTGTTGATTAAACTGATGACTAATCTTTTTCCATAAAAATTATTCAAAGCAACGGCAGTGCCGATGGAAACACCGATGAAAAGACTGATCAGCGTGGCTGTCCCTGATATTTTCAAAGACAGCCACGTTATTCCCAATACTTCAGGATCAAAACTAACAATTAACTCAAAAGCCTTTACTATCCCCTGAATAATTAGTTCCACAAAACACCTTTAAATTCCCTGCCCCTTGTGGGAGGGGATTAAGGGGAAGGGGAAATTTTTTGGCCTTCACCCTCGCCCTAACTGTCTCCCCCGGCATGCGCCAGGCATCGCATAGAGGGAGAGTTAATTGGAGTTTCCTCGACATTATTTCCCTAAGTCTTCCACTTTTTTACCGGCATCGGGGAAGAATAATGGAGACCCGTATTTATCAACACCGAATTTTTTGATGATTTCCTGTGTTTTTTTCGAAACCATAAAATTGGCAAAAGCCTTTGCTCCTTCAGCGTTGGCTTTGGGCCACTTGGCGCTGTTGACTTCTATTACATGATAAATATTCAGCAGTGCCGCATCACCTTCTACCAGTATATCCAATCCCAGAGTTTTCTTCAAAGCCAGATACGTTCCACGATCGGCCAGTGTGTATCCTTTCTTCTCTGCGGCAACACTTAATGTTTGTCCCATACCCAATCCGGTTTCCTGATACCATTTCTGTCCTGCCGGAGTTACTTCCGCTTTTTTCCATAAAGTCTTTTCTTTAGCATGCGTTCCCGAATTATCGCCGCGCGACAAAAACAAACCTTCTGCCTTGGCGATCATTTTAAATGCTTCCGCAGAAGATTTTACACCTTTGATCTTAGCGGGATCTGCACTTGGACCGACAATGATGAAATCATTATGCATAACCAACTGACGGTTTACTCCATATCCTTCTTCAACAAATTTCTTTTCCGCATCCGGCGAATGAACCAGCATGACATCGGCTTCGCCTTTCTCTCCCATCTTCATAGCCTGACCGGATCCAACCGCAATTGTTTTGACAAAATAACCTGTCTTCTTCTCAAAGATAGGAATCAAAACATCAAGCAGTCCTGTATCCTGAGTGCTGGTGGTTGTCGCCAGAATAATATTCTTCTGTTTTGGTGCGGCTTTCGCGGCAAAAACATTTGATGCACCAAAAGCAAAAAGTAAAGCTGCTATCATTAACGTTATTATTACTTTGCTGTTCCTAAAAACTCTCATGACATTTCTCCTTTATATAAAATATTTTTCTATTTCTTTTGTATTTTCTGCCACTCAACCGAGTTGGGGAAGAAAAGCGGTGAACCGTATTTATCCTTGCCGAAATCGCGGATAATCAACTGGCCTTTCTTAGGAGAAGTCAGCCATTTAACAAAGGTCTTGGTATCCTTAGTATTGATCTTAGAGCACTTTTCCTTGTTAACAGGTATCAGAGAAATAAAATTCAAAAGAGCCTCGTCTCCTTCAACCAGTATGGCCAGTTTAATCTTATCTTTTAATGAAAGATAAGTTGCCCGATCAATAACCGTGTAGGCTTCTTTTTGATCTG
Organism: Smithella sp. ME-1; assembly: GCA_000495415.1. Next base: position 4,962 of record AWGX01000796.1, read on the forward strand.
TATATTTCAGTGTTGGAGCATTGCCTTCCGCACCCTTTTCATAAACTATATACCATGAACCGGCAGGCTTTATTCCGGCTTTTGTCCAAAGTTCCATCTCCGCCACATGTGTTCCTGATTTATCCCCACGGCTGATAAACAGCGCGCTGCCGTCCATAATCTTCTTTAAAGCTTCCGTTACCGTTTTTATCCCTTTAATTCCCGCCGGATCGGCTGCCGGTCCGACAATCACAAAATCATTGTACATAAGAGGGATTCTCTCTGTGCCGAAACCATCGGCAATGAATTTTTCTTCCAGAGATTTAGCGTGAACCAGAACAAGATCAATATTGCATTTCGTGGCAATATTGAGAGCTGCTCCGGTTCCCGCACCCACGTGACGAACACGGATCCCCGTCTCTTTTTCAAACTGATCTTCCAGAGCGCTGACAATTCCTGCGTCAATCGGACCAATCGTACTGGATAAGAATATAAATTTATCACCGCTTGCACCCAGTGCCATAGACGACCAGACAAAAATAAGCAAAACTGCCAATTTCCCGATAAATATTTTCATTATTAATCCTCCTTATCTTTTAATGCTCATACAATTATTAGAGATAATCAGTTTATCTCAGCGACATTGCATGTCATAAATGATATAATAATTAAATTCAAGCGAATAATGATAGATGATAATTATTTCATAAACAGAAAAGCGATGACAAATTTATTGACCTTACCCTGCAATTTGGGTATTGATACAAAATTAATTTATCAACCAAAATATTCAAAATTTCTCGCGTGCTAAAGTAACGGTTAGAAAGGAGATTGTAAAATGAGTATGGAAGTAAAAGCACCCATGACCGGAAAAATCGTCAGTATCGTTGTTAATGTGGGAGATCAGGTCAAGGCTGACGATGAAGTCGTCATTATGGATGCCATGAAAATGGAAATCCCCATATATGCTCCCGATGATGGAACAGTTAAGAAAATAAATGTTAAGGAAGGTGATTCTGTAAAAACGGACCAGGTTTTGGTAATACTTGATTAGAGAAACTTCTGTCTCTCAATTGCTGGAATCTGTTAAACCTTAATAATTTTTTTGCCGAAGTGATAATTAACCGAGATGCCACCACGGTTTAGGCTTTTTTCGGTATACTGCAAATTTTCATTCGACTTGAGCATCAAAAACCTCTGTTACTTGGCGTCCTTAATCAGCATTGTTGCCGGATCAAGAATCAAATCATTTTGCGCTGATTCAACTGATTTCCCTTTAAGTGATTTAATATATATTTCATCGCCTTTTGCCGCCAATTGAACGAGAACATCGAACAAATCCGCTATGTGGAGAAAGGAAAGAGGCAGTCCGTTTTCCTGCGGTGGTTCATGGCGATGAGTATGGACAGTAAACCATATTCGCATGGAATATTTTTCAGCCAACTCCTTCAATCGTACAAGCTGGCCTCGTCCCGCGTCATCAAACTTGAATCCGTCAATAATAATCGTATGCGGCTTGAAGATGTTCTGTTCCATTAAATCAGTCAGACGTTCTTCCAACTTTGGAGCACTGAATCCTTCCACTTTAAACGTCATGATAAAACGATAAGGCTGAATTTTATCCCAGTACTCGTTTACTTCAGCAATACTGAATTTTTCTGCAATGTCACGAAAAATTTCCTGATACCACAAATCAACCTTACTGACCGCGTCGTTGAGGCTTACATGCAGGATGGAATTTTCACGCAGCATCATATTTAAAGCCAGTTGTACAAGAAAAGCGGTCTTCCCAACACCCGCGTGAGCCAGCACCGCTCCGAAACCTCCGAGAGGTAAAATATCTTCATTTTCATAACCAAGACTGACAAGCGGATTGCGATAAAGCATTTCCTTTTTTATCATGATAATATCCTTATACGTTAAATGGATAATATTATTTTCCCTTTTCAGGGAACTGTTGTTTATTAACATCTTTTTAATTTATTAAGCGGCCGATTTTTTATTCTGAGCCACTTCCAGAGCTATCTTGTCCGCGATTGATTGCGGTACCTGTCGATATATCGCAAACTCCATAGTAAACTGCGCCTTCCCTTGCGTAGCCGAACGTAGAATAGTCGAAAATCCGAACATTTCCGCCAGAGGAATCTGCGCTTCAATCACACACATGACATCCTCGTCCTGAGAGCCGATAATCATACCGCGACGCTGATTCAAAAGTCCCATAACCGAACCCTGAAACTCCGTTGGAGTTTCTACAACAACTTTCATTATCGGTTCATGAATAACCGGTTTAGCCCTTAGATATGCTTCCTTGAACGCGCCTCGTGCTGCCGCTTGAAAGGCCATATCCGAAGAATCCACCGCGTGGGATGCGCCGTCATTAATAACAACCTTCACGCCTGTAACCGGAAATTCCAGTTTCGGGCCCTTAGCCATGCTTTGTTTAAAACCTTTTTCGCAGGCGGAAATATATTGTGTGGGAATCGAACCACCGAATATTTTATTTTCAAAAACAAATTCGGCATCGGAAATCGGTTCCAGATAACCGGCCACACGGCCGAACTGTCCCGCGCCGCCTGTCTGTTTCTTATGAGTGTAATTGAAATCAGCGCGCTGTGTAATCGTTTCGCGGTAGGCGACACGAGGATTGCCTGTCGTAACATCAGCACCGTATTCACGCCGCATTCTTTCCACGTAAATATCCAGATGCAGTTCGCCCATACCTTCAATAATTGTGTCGCCGGTTTCGTTATCAACAAAAGTCTTGAAAGTCGGATCTTCCTTGGCAAATCTGTTCAGGGCTTTGGCCATGGCGATTTGCGATTTATTATCTTTGGGCACAATCGCCAGCGAGATAACCGGTTTGGGAACATACATCGAAATCATCGTCAGATTAATTTCCGGAGAAGTGAAAGTATCTCCCGAAGAACATTCGATTCCGAATAAAGCGCCAATATAGCCGGCTCGCAGAGACTCGACATCTTCCATCTGATCGGCATGCATGCGCACCAGACGGCCAACCTTCACTTTTTTACCGGTGCGGACATTGACTATTGTGGCACCTTTTTCCAGTGTTCCCTGGTAAACGCGAATATAGGTCAACTGCCCGTACTGACCGTCTTCCAGCTTAAAAACCAGAGCAACAATAGGTTTTTGGGGATCGTTGCTGAGCACAACCTTTTCTTCATTCTTGTCCATATCAATAGCTTCATTTTCTATTTCGGATGGACAGGGAAGAAGACTGTTCACGCCATCGAGCATCGGCTGAACACCCTTATTCTTATAAGCCGAACCCATGTAAACGGGAGTTATTTCTCTTTGTAAGGTTCCTCGGCGCAGAGCTGAATAAATCATTTCTGAGGATATTTCGCTTTCATTCAATATTGCATCGGTAAGTTCATCGGAGAAAAGTGATGCAGCGTCAATTAATTCTTCTCTTTTCGCTTTGGCTTCTTCCAGAAGATGAGAAGGAATTTCCACCTCGCGTACAATCTCGCCATTGTCGCCATCGAAATAAAGCGCCTTCATGCCGACCAGATCAACCACACCCTGCACATCATTTTCCAGACCAATGGGAATCTGCATAGCCACAGCGTTATGACCCAGCTTTGACTTTAACTGGCTGATGACACGGAAAGGATTGGCGCCGCTGCGGTCACACTTATTGATAAAAGCAATGCAGGGAACTTTGTATCTTTTCATCTGTCGATCAACCGTTATAGACTGCGACTGAACACCGCCAACGGCACACAAAACCAGAATGGCTCCGTCCAGAACACGAAGAGAGCGTTCCACCTCGATGGTGAAATCGACGTGACCCGGGGTATCGATTATATTTACTTCATAACCTTTCCACTCGCAATATGTCGCCGCCGAGGCGATAGTGATTCCTCGCTCCTTTTCCAGTTCCATTGAGTCCATTGTCGCGCCGACACCGTCTTTACCTTTGACATCATGAATGGCATGAATTCTTTTAGTGTAATAAAGAATTCTTTCGGTAAGCGTAGTCTTACCGGAATCGATATGAGCGCTTATGCCGATATTACGAATTTTTTGATCTTCAATTTTCATTAGCTTGTTCCTTTTTTATTGCCTAAATAATCTCATTCGCTTCCGGGACAATTCTGACACCAATACTAATGCCCTTTGCTTTTGGCATTGGAGTCTCATTAAAACAGAAAACCCCACACTTGTAAGAATCTCTGCAAGATGGGGATCCGTTATAAACAAGAGTTTTGCGAAGGGCGGTTAATACATGTTGCTGATTAATATGTCAAGTTATTATTTTTTATATAAAAACCGTAATGAAATCACTTTTTCATAGTTAAACATGTTGTTTACATATTAACATTAACCAAACGATATATAAAGTAGTTTTGATGTTCGGCCAGATAATGCCCGTGCTTTATCGTACTATAATAATACTTTTCCTAACAATTCGGTTGAAAAACATTAATTCTTCAGAGCAAGATATTATGAAGTTTAGCAACATCGCTGGATGGGTGCCGTGTCATTAATCCCATTCGCTTCGCTCAGGGATAGTTCGGCTTACTCTTCAAACTGCATCCCGACTCGTCGGGATTCGTTTTACCACGGCGCTAAGCGCCTGGTATAATTCGTCCGGCAAGCTTCAGTTCACTTTGTTTCCGAAGCTTGGGTCTCATTATCAGAGAGCCTCACTAAAAAGCACTCCGTCATGATTTCTCATCTACGAAGTGCTTTTTTAAATTTTCAGTTTAATCTAGATGGGTTTTACGTTTGTTGCTTCGGGGCCTTTTTTGCCCTGAGTGATATCAAAACTTACCAGCTGACCTTCTTTTAATGTTTTGAAACCATCGGACTGAATTGCACTAAAATGCACAAATACATCGGCTCCACCTTCCTGTGAAATGAATCCGAAACCTTTGCTTTCATTGAACCACTTTACTTTACCTTCT
>AWGX01000797.1 GCA_000495415.1 Smithella sp. ME-1
TGAATAGCTTTCTATCATATAGAAAAGATAAAAATGATTTGAAAAATATTAAATATTAACCGGCTGTGAAAGTTGCTCGTCTACTCAAGGCTGGCGAGATAAAGAATTATTTGTAGAGCATTCAATTTTTAAATATACAATACCATACTTCCTTTTTTCCTTGACAGACAAGCTTAGATTTCAGAGGAGGATATCTTTTTAATATAATGAATAAAACTTTCTGGCTACCTCTGATAATTATTTCTTTTATAGTGGTTTTTGAAAGCGGTGCTGATTTTTCGGTGTCTGCCGAAGACTACAAAAGTCGTTATGAGGAAACAATTTTTGGAAGACGTTTTTATAATATTGAGCCGGTAAAGCACCATAATGCATGGGATATGATAAAGTGGGGTATAACTGGCAAACGCAAGAAATGGCCGAAAGAGATTAATATAGAACCAGGTGATACTCCAATCATAAGGGTTGAAACAGGTATACGGTACACGGTTGTCAATCATTCTACCGTGCTCATTCAAGTCAATGGCATTAATATTCTTACCGATCCCATTTGGTCTATGCGCGCCAGTATGTTATCGTGGATCGGGCCGAAACGTGTTATGCCACCGGGTATTACTTTTGATCAGTTGCCGCCCATTGATGTAGTGTTGATTTCCCACAACCATTATGACCACATGGATATTCCTACTTTGGAGCGACTGGCGAAGCGCGACAATCCCCTCATCTTAACAGGCATTGGTAATAAGCAGATTCTAAAGCAGTACAAAGTAGATAATGTTAAGGAACTGGATTGGTGGCAAAAAGTTACTTTGGGCAATGTAGAATTCTGCTTTACGCCGGCCCGTCATTTTTCAAGCCGTGGTGTGACTGATTATAAC
>AWGX01000798.1 GCA_000495415.1 Smithella sp. ME-1
TAATCCCATCTCCGTGGCGATGGCGCCGGCAAGCTCCGCAGACCGGATCTGATGACCTGCCGTATAGGGATCTCTTACCTCTATTGCAGATATCATAACCTGAATCGTTGTATCAAATGACTTCTTGAGGCTGTTAAGAGTCTCAAGAAGTTTCGCTTCCGCCAGTTTGCGCTCGGTGATATCCTCAGAGATGCCCAGCAGATATGCCGGTTCTCCATCCTCGTTTAGGATCGGCACCTTTTTGGTGTGCAAAATACGTTCTCCCTTGTTGCGGGTCTGAATGAATTCTTCCGCGATATCCACTAACTCCTTACTATGGAGGACATTCCTGTCCTTCTGCGTAAAGGATGCTGCCTGCTCTTTCGGAAACAAATCGTAATCACTCTTCCCCAGTAGTTCCTCCCGGGAACGACCCAGCAGATCCTCTCCCGCGCGGTTGAATCGGACAAACCGGAGTTCCCTGGAGTCTTTGAGGAAGATCATGTCCGGAATATTCTCGACAATCGAGTTCAGTAATTTATTCGTCCGGAGCAGTTCCTCCTCTTGCTGTTTACGCTCGGTGATATCGCGGATATTGCATTGTGCTAACCTTGCTCTGTCAACCAGATAGATATCCGTATCGATAGACTGTCCGGATTTGGTTTTTACCGGCACATCATCGTAATTAAGAATACCTATCTTGTTCAACGCTTGCATTGTTGTTTGGAAATCACCCCCATCGAGTAAAATGCCGATATCCTGAAGTTTATTCCCGATGCTCTCCTTTTTGTCGTAGCCCAACATCTTTTCGAAGGCCGGATTAGCATGGGTTATTTTCCCTTCTTGTTTTTCGAGAAGCACTATACCGTCGCTGGCCGTTTCAAAAAGACGCCTGTAGCGCTCTTCAGATTCCGTTAACAAGTCTTCCAGTTGTTTACGTTCGGTGATGTCCTCGATGGCCAGAAGGATGATCCGCTCTTTTCCCGACTCTCTTTGAATTTGCCGGGCGTTCAAAAGCATGATGCGCTTGCCAATGGCAGCAAAATCGTGTTCCACCTCATAGTCATCAAAGGTCGTTTTTTCGGGAAGAATGGTTTCCAGCAGTTCACGCAGTTTGGGAATATCCCACTGTTTATTGCCCAAATCATAGATAAGCTGTCCCACGGTCTCTTCAGGTACTACCTTAAAGAATTTATAGAAGGAACGGCTGGCGTTGACTATCCTTAGATCCTGATCCAGAGCAATTAAGGGTTCACGGATAGTGTCGATGACACTATCAGAAAATTCCTGAGATCTTGTTACTGCTTTTTTCGCGGCCATTTTCCATCTCCCTGCGCTCGGTGACGGCTTGAGCTACATATTGGCCGAGTTAATTTCTTGTGAAATTGTGCCTTCTCTTTGGTGTCTTATTTTTCGGCCTGTTGTCCAATATAACAAGATCGCCTTTGGGTACTTGAGGGGGCAAAGTGCCCCCCCTTTTTGATAAATAAGATATCCTTTGTTATAGTCGGACGAATCTGTAATCTTATCTTTTATCCCGTCTTTCATCATGCATTCTATCGCGCCGGTCCTCATCCCGCCGGTCATGTCTTTCCTTCTCCATCTTTTCACGATCACGGCCTTCTTTTTGTTGCCTGAGCTGGTCATCCCGGGATTGCGGACTCTTTTGTTTTGGCTGAACCCTTTTAGCCGGTTGTTGTGTTCGTTTCTGAGGCTTCCTCAAATCCCGTACACCCCAGGTATTTTGTTTTTCCCAATGTCTGTCTCTTTCCCAGCCTTGCCAGCTTCGCTGAACTTCCTGGTGGGGGACTCTTTTTTTGGTTCCATTCATGCCCCTTCCAACGACGCTGCCTGTAATCATTTCTCCAGCCGGAGGGTACACTTCGATGAAAGGATGGCGTTCCTTCATAGTAGCCCCAACCTGAATTATAATTTTGCGAGCGGTACCATCGCCCTTCCCACGGACGCCACCACCAGCCGCCATAGAAAAAGACGTCCACATCCACATCGGGAACAACGTAAACATAGGTTTCCGGTACTACAACCAGATGGGGCGGCCCCGGAAACATAATGGGTGGAGGCAGAGGAATGCTCACGCCTACGTCTACCCTACCCATCGCCATTGATGGAATAGGGACTGCCATTACCAACGCCAAGAGCAATGTTCCAAAAAGCAACTTTTTCATTTTATTGTCTCCTATATATATAAAAGTTTTGTTTCTATTTAGTCTTTCTTCCCTCCCGCAACCAGCAGCACGATACCGCCCACGAGCGCTACTCTCTCCACGATAGGTGAATAGAGGACGGGTGACCGTAATACTACCTTCTATCCTGTTTTTCGCCCTGCCCTCTTTCAGGTTTTCCCTCCTGAGGTTTTGATTGTTGTTGTTTGGCTGCCTTTCGAACTTGTTGTTTAACCGGTTGAGATTGCGGCCGGGATTGTTTTTGCTGGATATCTCGCGATTGCTGTGGTTTAGCTGCCTCTCGAACCTGTGGTTTAAACGTTTGAGCTTGCGGCCTGGGTTGCGGTTTCTGGATATCTCGCGATTGCTGTTTTGCCGCATCACGAACTTGATGCTGCTTCTGCTGCTGCTGTAGTACATTAGGCTGTCTTTGCTGCCGAACCTCAGGCCTCTGTTGATACTGCTGTTGCCTTTGTTTCCTCAGTTCCTGTCTCTGTTTTTGTGGCGGGGGTTGATAGTTCTGGACGCCCCAAGTACTTTGCCTTCCCCACAGCGTATCCTCATCCTCAACAGAGGCATTCCCGGCAATACTGTCCGTAATTTGGTTGCGCGCTGGCAATCCGATGTCCTGGAATTGAAACCAGATTGGCTCTCTATCATGATCGGCATCAATGATGTCTGGCCTAGGTTCGACGCCAGCCAGCCGAATGAGTGGTATGTTTCTATTGATGAATATGCCTCCACATTAGAGTGCCTGATCAGCATAACGCGGCCTCAACTAAAAGGGATGGTACTAATGACACCTTATTGCATCGAACCCAATCGGGCGGACCCAATGCGAGCGATGATGGATCAGTATGGGGATGTGGTGCGCCGGTTGGCCGGTCAATATCAATCTATCCTGGTAGATACTCAGGCTGCGTTCGATTGCGTATTGACGAAAGTTCATCCGACGGCGCTGGCTTTAGACCGGGTGCATCTGAAACCGACAGGGCACATGATCATAGCACAGGCTTTTTTAAAGGCATTGGAGTATAATTAATTCTGGTATTGGACTATCCAAATGCCTTCAATGTATCCCTCAATATACTGAGGGTCCACCAAATATTGAGGCCAAATAAATCATCCCATACTCTTATGCCGGTCTTTCTTGTTAATCTAAACACTTATTATTAATGGATGAATAAAAAATTTGATTCTCTTTCGCTTGTTGGCAAGCCACTTGCAAGTAAGATCAGATAGAAATCGTTATAAACAGACTCAAAAAATACCAACTGAGTCCGAATGAGTTAATGGTCCTTGTTTGAAGGGGGAAACATTTATGAAAATTATCAAAAATTTGTTTTTTCTGAGTTTAGCATTAACCTTAGTATTAGTAGTCGCCATTTTTAATATCCATGCCGCTGATCAATCAATTTGTAATTCTGGTGCAAACGTCTTTTTTCATAACAACGGATCACTAAAATCCTGCCAACTCCAGGATGATTACGATGCGAATAACATCCGTTGTAAAAATGGCGGTTCTGTTAGTTTTTACAGCAACGGCAAATTAGAATCTTGTGTGCTGTCCGCGGAGGTCAACATAGCCAAGAGTAAATGCAAGGCAGATGCTTTGATTTCTTTCTACATCGATGGCAAATTGAAATCATGTATGAAGCAAGACAACTGAATAAGGAGCAAGGGAGGCAGAGAATGCATCTTAATAAATGATGAACTCATAGGAGCAATGCCCTGCTCAATATTTCTTGTAAAACAAGAAACAGGCGAAGTGGATTTAAATAAGGTTGCTACTTCTGTCAATTTAACTGGCGGTTAGAAACAAAATTAACGAAATGGCCGCTCAAACGGATATCTTTGGGGCAACAGGCCGTCTAATCTACACAATGGTTTAGACTGCTCTTAAGAGCATAGATTATGAGACGGCTACTTCTAAAAAAGATTAGAAAAAGGAGGAATATATGGACCAGGGGCAAATTGATGAAAGAACGCGCAAAATACAGACTTTACAAAAACAATTAAACGAAAAACGGTCAGATATCGACAGAACAAAAAGGGATAAAAAAATGCGTGTTCGCGAAATGGAAAGAAAATATGACAGTCAAGTTAAGAGTAAGGAAGACGATTGTAACGATCTCAGCAGGCAAGTCGAAGACCTGACCAGACAGTCAAGAAGTTAGTCCGTTCAATTTATAGCATCGGCTATATAGGTCTATTAAACTAAAAAACGAAGGAAATAAGGGGGCAACAGGCCGTTACAATATCCATTATTCTTTTTAAGAAAGACAGGTAATTATCATGAATCAACCGGAATCAGATCAGATATGGCAGCATCTTCAAGTTCACATAGAAAGCTTTTTTAGTCAGACTCTCGCAAGCGATGTGCAGAAAATTGAATACAAACAGCGATTTATAGCCCTGCTGGAAATGCCGTACGAATGTAATCAGAACGAACCTTAAGAAACGAGCATTTGCAGGAAACTTGGTCATTGGGGGTTATCGAATTTATTATCATCGTAGGACGGGTGATGATGAAAGCGGCCAAAACAGTTTCTATTCATCACAGATTCATATCATAGGATCATTCAATGATAACGAATGCTAATATGTCTGAACATACAAAACCACCTGATTTGGACTCAGATGCAAATTTCCTTGGGTGGCAGAGAACATTATCGGGGGAATTATTTCCACTCTTCAATATTACTGTCGCGAATCATCCATTATATCATTCTACAGTAAGTGAAGAGACCTTACGTAGGCTGCGCCTGCGTGTTCCGCGAGTTCTTTCCCCATATCCTGAGACAAAACCATCTCCATGGCATAATCTGGGAATTGAGTTGAATTATCCTAAGACTGCAAGAGAGGCAATAGAAATGGCCGGATTGGATTACATCGTTGTGAAGAAGCCGAGAGAATTGAAAACGGGATTGAATCAAAATGCGTATGCAACAGTACGAACTGATACGGATGAAGTTCTGGGCTTCGTCAATGAGAGTTACACACCAATTCAGAATATTAATGCTTTTACATTTTTCGACACTTTGGTTGCTGAAAATGAGGCGGTCTACGAGACAGCCGGATTTTTTGGCAAGGGTGAATTTATTTGGATATTGGCGAAACTTCCGGGTTACATTAACGTCCATGGCAACGACATCGTTAATAAATATCTCTTGCTTACAAATAGTCATGACGGCAGTTCACAGGTTCGAGTGAAGCTTACTCCCATCCGTGTAGTCTGCAATAATACTTTGACGTCTGCATTGCAGGGAGCGGGAGATATTCAAATCATTCACACACCAAACGCAGCGCGGGATTTGGAACAAGCAACCACGACGCTCGTATTGTCAAAATGCTTATACGAACAACTCGACGTTAAGTTCAACTGTATGGCGGCAAGGAAGGTCACACAGGAGCAACTGCGGGAGTATGTGCAGGCACTGGTTCCTGATAACGAAGAGACCGAGAACACTGCAAGGACCGAGAAGATTCGGAACAGTGTACTTCAGTTGCATGACTCCGGCCTGGGCGCACATCTGGCACGCGGTACATTGTGGGGAGCTTTCAACAGTGTAGCCGAATACACGGACCATATGATGTTGGGTGAAGATTCGGCCACGCGATTGGATTCAATCTGGTTCGGTCGCGGAGAACAATTAAAGTTAAAGGCGTTCCATTTAGCACAGCGAATGATGATGTAGCCTGGCTCGGTGAGTGCAGCGATTTAAGACCCCGGTCATTGATTGTGATACACGGCATCTCCAGGAAGAGACTGTGTCGCAATAGAAAAAATGTCATTCCGAATCCCGA